>VGWX01000010.1 GCA_016873615.1 Nitrospira sp.
AACCCAGCTTATTTATATTCTGATGCAATTATTCTCTATTGCATGATCAGACATACACAACCAAAAAAAATTATTGAAGTGGGTTCAGGCTATTCATCTTGTGTTATGCTGGATACAAATGATATTTTTTTTAAAAGCACAATATCATGCACTTTCATCGATCCCTATCCAGATCTCCTCCTTTCCCTAATTCATGATACCGATAAAGATAACATTGAAATCATTCCCCAAAAACTCCAGGATGTCCCGATAAATACATTCTCAGATTTGTCAGATAATGATATTCTTTTCATAGATTCTACCCATATGGTGAAAACAGGAAGTGATGTAAATTTTATTTTTTTTGAGATCCTTCCACATCTGAAAAAAGGTGTTTATATACATTTTCATGATATATTTTATCCTTTTGAATACCCGAAAGAATGGGTATACGAAGGCAGGGCTTGGAATGAGGCTTATTTCATGAGGGCGTTCCTTCAGTATAACAATGAATTCAAGATACAGTTTTTTAATACTTTTTTAGAACATTTTTTCAGGGGTAAATTCATGAATGAAATGCCTTTATGCCTGAAAAATTTAGGGGGAAGTATCTGGATCAGGAAAGTATGACGAACGACCTTATAAAAATCTTTACGATATTCCATAAACCGTATTTCACATACCAGAATGAAATATTCACAGCTATCCAGGCTGGGAGAAAAATATCAAATATGCGACTTGACATGATCGGTGACGACACCGGCGATAATATTTCCGGGAAAAATGAAAATTATAATGAATTAACAGCCATCTACTGGGTATGGAAAAATATACGGGCTGATTACATTGGATTTTGTCATTACAGAAGATATTTTAATTTCAATCTTAATGATAACCTGGAAGAAGTATTTCCTCCTACCCCGCCTGAATATTTCGACAAAAATTATGGAATAATGAATATAGAAGAGATATTCAGCAACCGGATGATTAAATCATTATTAGCCAAGCACGATATTATTTTACCCAAAAAAATCCATTTAGGCGGAAGAACAATTGAAGATCACTATAAAGAATGCCATATTGCCGAGGACTGGGATTTAATGATAGAGGTTGTTTCAAAGAAATACCCGGAATATAAGTCATACATTCAAGAAATATTTAAAAACAATGACAAATTGTATGCATTCAATATGTTTGTCATGAAATACGATATTTTTGTCAGTTACACGGAGTGGCTTTTCAGTATACTGTTCGAGATTGAAAAAAAGATTTCCAACAGTCAGAAGCGGGTTTTTGGTTTTATGGCTGAAAGATTATTGAACCTTTTTATACATAAAAACGTACAGGATAAGACCAGAATAAAAGAACTGTTTACGCTGAATATGTTCGTTTACTTATATCCATTTGTAGATGTTCTGCATCCGGTAAATTTTCCCAGTACTTATTATACTGCCGATTCATGAGATAGAGTCAAAGATTTTGTGTCAGACCTTCCTTTCTAAAGTCTATGGGTGAAAACCATTAAAACCATTTTGGCAAGTTGCAATAAAAAGAGGTCACTTCTTATAATAAAAATAAATAACATAATCTCATTGTATTCTAAAACCTTATGATAGAGGAGTAATAATGCCTTCCAAAAAACTTCCAAAAATCAGCATCGTCACGCCTTCATATAATCAGAGCGAATTTCTTGAAGATACCATTCAGAGTGTCCTTAACCAAGAATACCCGAATCTCGAATACATAATCATAGACGGCGGGTCAACTGATAAAAGCATAGATATAATCAATAAATATGAACAATATCTCACTTATTGGATAAGCGAGAAAGACAGGGGACAGGCTCATGCAATAAATAAAGGATTCATTCGTACAACCGGCGATATCCTCGCCTGGCTTAATTCGGATGATTTCTATTATCCGGATACTTTGAAATATATCGCTCAGGCTTACCAGAAATATCCGGAGGCCGGCTTATATATCGGCAATGGCTATATAGTCGATAAACATCGGAATATTATCAGACCCTTCTCGCTTGATGTCGGTTTTGACGCAGCCACCCTAATAGATGGTCAAAATTATATAAACCAGCCATCGGTCTTTATCAACAGAAAAGCTTTTGATGAAGCTGGTTTTCTTGATGAGTCGCTGAATAACGAATTCGATGTTGAATACTGGATACGTATAGGCAAGGGATTTGAGGCTGTTGTCATGGCTGAATTCCTCTCCGCCTTCCGTTGGTACGATGAGATAAAGACGGCATCAAGCGGTTTTAACCGCTGGGTGGAAATGTATAAAGTCAGGCAGCGTTGCACCGGCATGGGCTTAACGCCGGGTTTACTTGTAGAGTTTTTCCACATTGCCAAGAATGAGCCTTTAGTAAGTGAGATGGGAAAGGATATCAAAAGCCTTATCGAAAAGGCCTATGAATTGACCTTCTCATTCAATCAAAAATCTCTTAATTTAACAAACAATGTTCCGGCCGGACGTGGAATATATTTCGTGCCTGACAAAAAAGCTTCTCTTACCATAGCAGAAGAGAAAATTTCAGCTCCTCTGTTAATACATCATACAGGCAGTAAACCAAAAGTCGATATTGTACTTCAGGCAACCGGGACACATTCATGGGGTGTTTATGGCGGATGGGCGAATGCGGCACATAAACTGGGCATACTGAACAGAGTTTTCACACCAAAGGCTCAGTGGGGAGAACAGGATGTGACCGACGACGACGGTTTATTATCATATCTCTTGAATCCCCAGGCCGATATAATACTCCTCCCCGGCTTTGACTGGCATTCTCAGATGCTTCACACATCGGCAAAATGGCGAGACCGTTGGATAAATGCAGACATTCACAAGATACTCTTTTCACATGAGGCTATTGAGAGAAGCTGCGTTATGTTTGAAAACGATCTCATGAAGGATGCAGCCCTTTCAGCTTCTCAATGTATTGACGGTATAGTCCATATTGACCTGAATGATATTGATTTTTGGAAACAGACAGAGAAACCTTTTATGTGGCAGCTTCTCGGCGTTGATGACAGAATTTTTTCGATTCAGAAAGATTTCAGAAACAGAATAGCCCGCCCGTTCTTCAGGGGACAATTCACTCCGCATTTCACCAGTAAGACATATGATCAAAGACGTTCGTTCATGCAATTCCTCATAGAGAAAAAAGCAGTTGAAGTTCTTGAATATATTAAGGGACAAAAGCCTGATAAAGTCGTAGAGGACTTCAATAATTATCAGATAGCCGTGAATCTGCCGACTCTCTCTGCATATCATCCATCCAGGGTAACTGAAGCCTTAGCATGTGGCTGTGCATTAATAACAAACCGCACTGATATAGAAAAATTAGACAATCTTTTTATACATAAAGAGCATTTACTGTACTATTCCACAAAGGAAGAACTTCTTGAAGCAGTGCGCCTGCTTTCATCGGACAGGGAATTCTCATTAAAGCTTGCACAAAATGGACATAATTATGTTCTGGAGCACTTTACCCTTGATAAACTGCTCCTTGAAATTCTCAGCTGGACAAATAGTAGCGATACAATTAAAAAAGACAAAAAAGAAGGCATTGAAAATTTCATCCATATAACAGAAAAAGAAAGGGATATCAGAACTTTACAATCTACCGAACATAAAAAGCATAAGAAGATCATTATTGATGGGGTTACATTCTTTCTGCAGAAAGACCGGCCCCTTGGAATCAGCCGCCTCTGGAAATCACTATTAACTGAATTGTCGTTCACTCCTTTAGCCGATCGGATACTCCTGCTCGACAGAGATTCAACAGCCCCTTTTATTCCGGGGATTAGGTGGAGAAACATCAGAGGATACGAAAATATACATTTTGAAGATGATTCGTTGTATCTTGAAGAAATATGCCATGAAGAAGAAGCTGATCTTTTCATCTCCACGTACTACACTTATCCGGAGAACTCCCGTTGCGCACTTATGTTATACGACATGATACCGGAATTGACAGGGATGGACCTGTCCTTGCCTGAATGGAGGGCAAAGGCAAAGGCCATCGAAAAAGCACATGCATATTTTTCGATCTCTGAATCAACCAGAAATGATTTTAGAAAACTTTACCCACAATATTCACATAAGGAGATCTACATTACGCATCCGGCTGTATCTACAGAATTCAGACCAAACAGTCCAGATGAGATAAGCAGTTTCAGGAAAGAATACTGCATTCAAAAGCCATATTTTATGATTGTTGGACACAGGGGACTCTATAAGAATGCCCATCTTTTTTTCAGGGCATTTTCTCTGCTTGATAATAAATATGATTATGAGATACTTTGTACAGGAGGAGCAAAAGAGCTCGAAAAAAACTTTCAATCTTATATTAAAAATACCCGATGCCAGGTTCGTTTCCTGAGCGACAGAGACCTTTCCATCGCTTACAGTGGCGCAATCGCTCTGGTATATCCCTCACAGTATGAGGGCTTCGGACTTCCTATTCTTGAAGCCATGAAATCAGGTTGTCCTGTCATTACCTGCCGCAATTCATCTATTCCTGAAGTAGCCGGAGAGAATGCACTGTATGTTGATATACATGATGTTGCAGGCATGCAGAATGCTTTACTCAAAGTTCAGGACCCTCATATCCGGGAAAGCCACATAAACAAGGGCATCGAGAATTCCAAACGGTTTACATGGGGTAATACCTGCACAGAGTTTGTTACTGCTTTAAATGGAATTATTGCCAATTTAAAAAATATTCCTATCAATTCAACCGACCCAATGAATACAAAAGAACGTATGTTCTATATATTAGCAAAACGTCCTGATTCTGCCGATCTTTTGTCAGCAATGAAACAATTGGAACAAGTGAGATCGGGCAGCGAGGATTTTAATCCATTAAAGCTGCTCGATTATGAAGAGGTTGTCGCAAACATGAACCCGGACATTTTTAATCTTTTTAAGCAGAACGATACAGATTCTGGCGAAGGCGATGGTTTCCTTTTCTTCTGTTATGGCTTGGCGCTTGAACAACAAGGTTCTTTCCAGGAAGCTCTTAATGCTTATTTAATGGCCAGGAAGCAGGGTAACTTAGGAAACGTGCTGCAGTGGAGAGTCACATATTCCGCATTCGAAATTGCTTATCAATTAGAAAAACTGCAGTTGGCCAAAGAACTGCTGGAAGATTTTCTGTTGGCGAATCCTAACTTCCATGATGGGCAGAAAAGATTAAAGGAAATCGAAGACAGGCTGAAAAAAACATCGGCCAAACACCCCTCCCCTGAGATTAAACAAAAAACTATTGATACAAAAGCCGTTGACATTATTCAGCAGGCACAGAAAACATCCGGGATAAAGGTTTCAGCAATCGTTTCTGCCTATAATTCAGAGAAGTTCATGCGGGGCTGTCTGGAAGACTTGGTGAATCAGACCCTATATGAAAAAGGTGAGCTTGAAATCATTGTTGTTGACAGCGGTTCACAGGAGAATGAACATGTTATAGTGAATGAATTCCGGCAAAAGTACAACAATATTTTATATATCCGTACAGAAAAAAGGGAGACTGTCTACGCAGCATGGAACCGCGGGATTAAGTCTGCATCAGGAAAATATGTCACAAATGCCAACACTGATGACCGGCACCGGAAAGATGCCCTTGAAGTTATGGCGTATGAATTGGACAGCAATCCGGATATTGCTCTGGTATATTGCGATCAGATCATCACAGAAACAGAGAATGAAACTTTTGACAAATGCACTCCTGCTGGATACTTAAACTGGCCTGATTATAACAGGGCACAGTTATTCCATTGTCCCTGTGTGGGGCCACAACCTGTCTGGAGGAAAAGTCTGCATGATGAATTCGGGTATTTCGATGAATCCCTCAAAATAGCCGGGGATTATGACTGGTGGTTAAGGGTTTCAGAAAAGTATCCTTTCAGACATGTTCCTGATCTGCTCGGACTTTATTTCCTTTCCCCACATGGCATAGAGTCGGCAAATGAAAAATTAAGCTATCTTGAGGCAGGTAAGGTTCGTAAGTTATACGGAGAGAGAGCAAAAATAATCTGTGATTTCGATAAATACAGGCTGAGTTACAAAGTTGATGAATATCCCCTGAGTTCACGTAAAAGAAAAGAGCAAAAGCATAAGACAAATCCACTTGTATCTGTCATTGTCCCTACATTTAACCGTCCTGAGATGCTTCAGGAGACACTGCGCAGTATCATCGATCAGACCTATAAAAATTATGAAATAATTGTTGTCAATGATGCCGGGGTTGATGTTGAAAACATAGTAGCTGAAAAAAAGCATGGAAGAAATATAATTCATATAAAACATTCATCCAATAAAGGTTTGGCAGGAGCCCGTAATACAGGGATAAATGCCGCCAACGGTAAATATATAGCTTACCTTGATGACGATGACATTTTTTATCCTGAGCATTTGGAAACTCTGGTTAAGTTTTTGGAAAGCAGCGGGTATAAGGCGGCTTATACAGATGCATACAGGGCTTATCAGGCTGAAGAAAACGGCAGATATATCATAAAGAAGAGGGAGCTTACTTCTTCACCTGACTTCGATTACAACCGGATATTGATCAGTAATTATATTCCTGTACTCTGTTTTATGCATGAGAAGTCATGTCTTGATGAGGTCGGGCTTTTTGATGAAGCTCTAACTTCACATGAAGACTGGGATTTGTGGATACGGATGTCAAGAAAGTTTCAATTCGGACATATCAGAAAAATTACCGCTGAATACCGGTTCAGAACAGACGGTTCAACAATGTTCTCCGGCAGACGGGCAGATATGCTGCGTACCGCAGAGATGGTTCATGCAAAGCACAGTGCTATAGAGAACAACCCATTATTGGCAGAGGAGCGACGACTATTTATAGAGACTCTCAGGAAAGAGGTTTTCGGTACGCATACTGCACCTGTTTCTATAATAATTCCCACTTATAACAATTATGATCTGACACTCAGCTGTATCGAAGCAATTCGTAAAACTGCAGATGCTGTCCCATATGAAATTATTGTTGTGGACAATGGATCTGCCGATATGACCCCAGAGTATCTCTTCCAGGAACAGGCAGCGGGTAGGATTCGTACTGTAATCAATAAGGAGAACCTTGGCTTTTCCAAAGCAAATAACCAGGGGGCAAAGGTAGCAAAAGGTAAATACCTTCTTTTTTTGAACAACGATACTATCCCTCAACCTCACTGGTTAGAGGAGATGTTCAGGATAGCTGAAAGCGATAAAAATATAGGTATCGTAGGGAGCAAACTGCTCTTCCCTGATGGCACTATTCAGCATGCAGGGGTTGTTTTTTATAAAACAAGGAAACCTTACCACATCTATAGAGGTCTTCCGTCAGATATCCCCTGTGTAAATAAACAGAGAGACTTCAAAATAGTAACCGGAGCATGCATGCTCATAAGAAAAGTCTTATTTTTTGAAATCAACGGATTTGATGAGCGATATATAAATGGCTGTGAAGACCTTGACCTCTGTCTGAAGGTCGGCCAAAAGAACAAACTGATTATTTATAATCCGAAAAGCGTAGTGATCCATCTTGAAGCTCAGACAGAAGGCCGTGAAAATAACATGGACTCAAACAGAAAACTTTTTGAAAGCACCTGGAAAGACAAAATTCAACAGGACGACATATATTACTTGCAGCAGGATAAGATGGAGTTGCGAATCGAACCGGATGGGTCTTTCAGGTATTCTCCTTCGGAAGAGATAAGCGACCGGATAAAAGTCAGCATTATAATCGTCACATTCAATTCAGAAACTACCTTACGTGCCTGTCTAAACAGCATATTTTCATCTTCCAGGCAGCCCTTTGAAATAATCGTAGTGGATAATGCATCGAAAGATATGACGCAAAGCATTTTACAAGAATATGAAGGCCGGCTAACCACTGTTTTGAACAATGAGAACAAAGGGTTTTCATATGCCTGCAATCAGGGAATTCGCATATCAGAAGGAAAGCATATCATCCTGCTTAATCCGGATACTATCGTTGCGCCAAAGTGGATAGAAAGAATGATTTCTCATTTCAGTTCAGATGTCGGAGCAGTAGGACCCATCTCAAATTATGCTGCAGGCTTTCAGAACATGGAATTATATAAAAAAGAAAGTTTGCCGGAGAGTTTAGCTCCAGATGCAATTGCTGATAAATTTTATTTCTGGTATGAGGGCAGAGCACTTGAGACAAAACTGCTTATCGGCTTCTGTCTTATGCTAAGGAGAGATATACTGGATCAGATTGGAATGTTAGATGAGAATCTTTTTCTCGGTAATGAAGACCTCGAAATAAGCTGGAGATTGCGATTGAACGGTTTTAAATTGAAGGTTGCTCTGGATACCTTTGTTTTTCATAAGGGACAGGTCAGTTTCAATTCTGAAAGCAAAACGAACACCTCTAAGCTTATTACTGATAGCGGTTATTTACTGCACAAAAAATTGCAAAATCACTATGGAGAAAAAAATGTTCCTTCGTCAACAGAACTTTGGGGGTTAGAAATATTCGGGATCATGCCAGACGGATCGGTTAGAAAAGACTTCAATGATATCAATATGATAGATACTGATTTAACAAAATTTGGTTATAAACAAAATATCGTCAGTAATAAATTCAAAGATAAAAAAGTCGCCGTCATTTACGACAATACTGTCCGGCCAGATACAACTGGTGAATATTGTAAAAGGGCATTGTCAAAGATATGCGCCGTTACCCATTATCTTCCGTCGCATATGAATGAGATACCGGAAGGGTTTGACCTTTACTTAAATATCGATGATAGTTTTCGCTATATCCTTCCTTCTCACCTGCGTCCATCCGCATGGTGGGTAATTGATACCCATCTGCAATATGAATGGGATCTTCATAAGGCAAAGACTTTTGATCATGTTTTTACAGCCCAAAAAGACGGTGCTCGAAAATTGTCTGCTGATGGCGTAGCAAATGTCAGCTGGATACCATTGGCCTGTGATCCGGAAATTCATCATGAATATGACCTGCCGAAGAAATGGGATATATGCTTTGTTGGGAATGTTTTTCCCGGTCCGAGGGAAAGGATGTTAACAGTCATTCAGGCACAATTTTCGAATATCTTCATTGGGAATAAATATTTTGATGAAATGGCAAAAACATACAGCGAATCCAGAATCGTATTTAATCAGAGCATCAGGAATGATGTGAATATGCGTGTATTTGAGGCCCTATCCTGTGGCAGCTTGCTGGTTACGAATAATCTGGATGAAAATGGTTTGTCAGAATTATTTACTGACGGCGCACATCTGATCTCTTTCAGGAATGAAAAGGAACTTATTGAAAAACTCAAAGATTATTTACAGGATGACAAAGAAAGAGAAAAAATTGCATATGCAGGCATGGAAGAGGCACAGCATAACCATACTTACGGGCACCGGATGTACTGTATCCTTGAAACCTGTTTTACTGAATCTCCTTCAAAGAACTTTGGAGAAAAAGAGCAACTTGTATCCATTGTAATTCTCACACACAACCAGCTTGAACATACGATAAAATGCCTCGACAGTATTAAAACCCATACTCCGGAACCACACGAGATAATAATAGTCGATAACAACTCCACTGATGGCACCCTTGGATATTTAAGAGATTATATGAAAGCCCGTGCAAATCTGAGAGTTATTTCAAATAACTCTAACCGCGGTTTTGCAGGAGGCAATAATCAGGGAATTTCCTTAGCGCATGGATCCTATATACTGTTGCTCAATAATGATACAGTAGTAACACAGGGATGGCTTAGCCGTATGCTCAATGTATTGGAAAGATATCCTGATACAGATATTGTCGGCCCGATGTCAAATTATGTATCTGGGCAGCAACTGGTGCATAAAATCGGCTATAAAAAACTCAGCGAACTGGATTCCTTTGCCAACCGCTGGTCAGAAGAGCATAAAGGGCAGAGCTTTTCCATACACAGGGTAGTCGGTTTTTGTCTTCTTGCAAAAAGAGAGGTTATAGATCGGATTGGCGGACTGGATGAAAGATTTGGAAGCGGAAATTTCGAAGATGATGATTTTTGCATACGCGCTGCATTAGCAGGTTGTAAGGCCCGTATTGCTCAGGATGTATTTATTCATCATACAGGACGTCAGACATTTGAAGGTGCAGGAATCGATTTCAGCAAAAGTCTTGAACGCAATTGGGAATTATTTAAAGCAAAATGGAAAATCCCGGCAGATATCCCATATAACATGGGGTATCCTCTGCCTTCCCGATTGCCCTCGGGTGAAAGCCTTTATCTTGCCTTGCCCTCTATAGTCTCTGACCATAAGACAGATGATCAAAAAAGGTGGTGGGAAGAGACAAGGAAGAAAGAACAGGGGGGAAAACAGGTAGAGGTAAAGGTACAGGAACAACAAAAAATAAAAGGTTTAACATCTATTATTGTTCTCCTTGCAAACCAGCAGGAACATATCAGACTCTGCATAAAGAGTATTCAAAAGCATACAAAAGAACCTTATGAAATTATCCTTGTTCCTGACAGCGCTGCATACTCTGCTCCAAAGTGGCTGCGAAAACTTATAAAGGAAAATTCAAATTATAAATTACTCATAAATAACGAACCCGGATTTGCAAGAATATGTAATAAAGGAATCAATGCGTCATCCGGAGAATATGTAGCTCTTCTTGATGCCTCGGTAATTGCAGCAGAAGAGTGGCTCTCCGGACTTCTCGAATGTCTTAATAGGTCCTCCAACATAGGTATAGTTGGCCCTATGAGCACTAATGTTGAAGGCCCTCAAAAGATTACTGCAGACGATAATACACTTTTTGATAATCTGGAAAGATATGCCAAATCTTTTAGGGAGAAAAACAGATACCGGCGTGTCAGGGCAAGAAAGCTGGAGAGCTTCTGCATGGTCTTCCGGAGCAGATTAACTGAAATTATCGGTCTGTTTGACGAACAATTCGAAGGCTTTGAATACGCTGATGATGACTATTGCCTGAGGGCTGCTATGGAAGGGTTCACGAACTTTATTGCAGGAGATGTATTTGTTTATTGCAACAGCCATGAAAATCAGCTAACTGACGGAATCTATTCAACTGCTCATTCTGTGAAAGACAAGCGGACATTCAGCCGTAAATGGGGAGGTTTAGATGAAACGAGTCCGGAATCAAAAAAATTATTCAGCACGAACGCATTCTTCGTTGCTGATGAATACAACCAGCGGGGTCAAAAGGAAAAAGCAGTTTTAACCCTTCTTGAAGGGATAAAAGCTAATCCGGAAGACAGGAGATTACATTACTCTGTATCAGAGATCCTAATCGAAGAAAAGAAATTCGCTGAAGCCCTTAATATACTGGAGCATATGCCTCTTGGAATAGACCCATACCCCGAAGAAACAATAAATGAACATGAAAGGCTCGAACTCATCGGTTACAGCAAAGAAGGCATCGGACTGGATGAAGAGGCAGATCGTTATGCTGATGATATTTTAAGGTTAAGCGATACTTCTTCAAAAGTCTGGATTCTGAAAGGCGCGCTTGCATTCAAAAAGAAACTTTATGCTGACGCAGAGAAATTTTTCCTTAAGGCATTGGAAACCGACAGGGGACTTAGTGAAGCCCATACAAACCTCGGGGCATTAGAGTGGATTAATGGCAATAAGGAAAAAGCCTTGCATTTTTTCGAGAAAGCTTTTATTCTCTCCCCTACCATAGAAGATGTTGTGACTAATTATTATACTGCTGTTGTTTCTCTCTCAAAATTGCCCCAGGCTGAAAAACTCTTCAGGGAAGCGATCCCACTGCATCCCGCTAACAGAAGATTGCAATTTATTCTTATAGACAATCTTCTGCAACAGAACAAATTTAACGAGGCTATGCAGTCTCTTGAAGAAGCCATGGCCACTTTTGGAATAGATGACGATACGCTTTCAATAGCCCTTAACCTTCGTGCACAGATTGGCCCTATGAAAACCGACAAGACCTTTCAGGACAGCGTTTCTTTATGCATGATTGTTAAAAATGAAGAATCAAATATCATAAACTTCTTCCAGGGAGTTAAACCTCTTGTCAATGAGATGATAGTTGTTGATACCGGCTCGACCGACAGGACGAAAAAAATCGCCCGGGCTTTTGGCGCTAAGGTATATGATATTCCATGGGAAAACGATTTTGCCGCGGCACGCAACTTCTCCCTCTCAAAAGCTTCCTGCAGCTGGGTATTAGTTCTCGATGCAGATGAAATAATCTCCCCAGTTGATTACAAGACCCTCAAGGAATTGGTTAGAATTTCATCCAACAAAAGATTTGCATATTCAATTGTCACAAGAAATTATGTGGGTCCTGTCAGTGTTAACTGGCATCCCAACGACGGGAAATACAAAGAAGAGGCAGGTTCAGGATGGTTCCCGAGTGAGAAGGTGAGATTGTTCCCGAACGACAGCCGTATAAGATTTGAAAGACCCGTTCATGAGATGGTTGAATATTCCCTGCAGACAATCGGGATGGAGATCAAAAGCTGCGATATACCTGTTCACCATTACGGTAAATTGAACAGGGAGGAAATACGTGAAAAGGGAGAAGAGTATTATCAGTTGGGAAAGAAAAAACTTGAAGAACAGGGAAAATACAGTCCGAATGCCGTCTATGAGTTAGCGGTACAGGCGTCTGAACTCGAAAAATATGATGAGGCGCTGGACTATTGGAAAAAACTGATTGTTGTTAAACCGGATTTTGCAAAAGCATATCACGGGGCAGGAACATCCTATTTCCAGCTCGGCAGGTATGAGGACGCCGTTGATTCATTTAAAACAGCCATTCAGCTCGACCCTGATTCCAAGGACCCGGCGGTTATGTATTCAACCTGTGAACTCCTGATGGGAAACGTTGAAGCGGCTATTTCCCGACTTGAGGTATTATTGAAAAAAGATCCAATGTATGCATTAGCCCTCCTTGCAATCACAACAGCACACCTTTGTGCAGGCAGAAAAGAGAAAGGGCTTGAGTATATTAAGAAAGTCGAAAAAACGAACTTCAGTCTATCCCATTACTTCAGAGATATTGCAAAGTTACTCATCTCTGTAAGACGTTTTGACTATGCCATCTCATTACTTGAGGCTGCAATAGAAACGAATAACACTTTGAATGAAACCCAACAACTGCTTGCTGAATGCTACGGGAAACAAAAAGAAAAGGCAGAGGTTGAGGTTAAGGTTGAGAATTCAAAAAAACAAGGACTCAAGGATTCCAGTGAAATTATAAAAAAAAACTCTTGACCGCTGGAACTCTTGAATCCTCGAATCCTTGGACCCTTTCTTTATGTATGATCGTAAAAAATGAAGAGGCTGATATCGAGCGGGCGCTCCTAAGCGTTAAGCCTGTTGTTGACGAGATGATTGTGGTAGACACCGGATCTTCAGACAGAACTAAGGATATTGCAAAAGCGCTGGGAGCAAAAGTATACGATTTCGCCTGGACAGAAAATTTCTCTGAAGCGCGAAATTTTTCATTATCAAAGGCGTCAGGGAGATGGGTTCTGATATTAGATGCGGATGAGGCAATCTCTCCTCTGGATCATGACAGGCTGAAGAAGTTTATCGCAGATTCTGATTCAAAACCTGCTGCCTATACGTTTATAACCAGAAATTATGTAAATGAAGCCAACACTAAAGGATGGATTGGCAATGACGGCAAATATTTTCTCGAAGAAGCCGGGACAGGGTGGTATCCCGGTGAAAAAGTACGTTTATTCCCCAACAACAGTTCTATCCGGTTCGAATATCCTGTCCATGAGCGCATTGAACCATCTCTGATGAAAGCAGGGATCGGTATCAGGAAATCCAGCATCCCGATACACCACTACGGAAAATTGAACAGGGAAAAGGCAGATTCCAAGGCAGAAAGTTATTATCTACTGGCGAAACAGAAACTCGCTGAATCAGGTAAAGATGATGCCTTAGTCCTTTATGAACTGGCTATTCAGGGCGCAGAACTCGGAAAATATGAAGAAACAGTAGAATATCTTGAGAAGGTCATCGCCATAAAACCGGACTTTGCGAAAGCCTATAACAGCATGGGGAATGCTTATTTCAATCTCGGTAGGTATAATGACGCCATTATTCCGTACAGAAAAACTCTTGAACTTAACTTTTATTCAAGAGATACTGTTCTAATGCTTGCAACCTGCCTTGTCTATACAGGAAATGCAGAAACGTCCATTACAATGCTTGAGGAATTACTTAAAAATGACTCAGAATATCCGCAAGCCATATTGCTTATTGCTGAAGCATACTACTGTGCCGGAATAAAAGACAAGGGATTAGAAATAGTAAAAAAACTTAGGGAGATGGGCATCAATTGTGAAGACTATTTCACCAAACTCTCAAAGATATTCATTTCACAGCAGAGGATTAATTATGCTATCTCATTACTTGAGGCTGTTGGGGAAAGCGAAAACGCCACTGATGAAGCTGAGATGCTACTGAAAGAATGTTATAATAAGCTGAAAAACTTGCCAAAGGGTCAATAAACAGGAAATGCCAATAATACTTGCAATATGCTGCAGTAACCGTCTGTATGCTGAGGGCCTGAAAGCCCTGCTTGAAGATGAGTCCGGAATTACAATCGCGGGCATCTGTGACGGAAGCTCAATCTCAGGTTTGGAAGAAGTCCTAACATACAAGCCTGATGTGATCCTTGCTGACTTCAGCAATGACTTTAATATTTTCCTGAACCTTCCAGATATTCATTCAAAGGACAACAAATTAAAAATCCTTCTCATTGGCGACAGGTCACTGCGTCTCGTTGCAGACAAACACCTGAAAGAATTAATAACAAAGGGGGTCGTTGGCATACTTCCGCCAAGCGCCGACTCGGACCTTCTGAAAAAAGCCTTGAAGGCTGTTTTCCTTGGAGAAGTTTGGCTCGACCGAACGACATTAATGAAGATACTCGTTTCCATGAGGCAGCAGGAGAAGAATGTGGCTCTCGGACGAAGAGAAAGAGAGATCATGTTCCATATCTGCCAGGGTTTCCGCAATAAAGAGATCGCCCAGAAACTGAACATCAGCGAGCAGACTGTAAAATCTCACTGCAACAGGTTGTACAAAAAACTTGGAGTCTCGGACAGACTCCAGCTTGCCCTGTATTCTTACAAGCTTTTGCCACATCTTTCGAAAGAACAGCCTTTGTAAACTTTGGTACTATTTATTTTTAAAACTTTTTATACTGTTGATTCAAACCTTTTCCTTATTGAAAAGATTATATGAGCGCGTCTATTATATTTGTAAGCAACCTACCAAAAAATATATAAGAGAGTTACACAGGTGGGGCATGAAGCTCGGTTGCTTCTACGAAAGGGAGGGGGTTCGGATGAAAACAAGCGCTGAAAGCCTTACTGCCACCATAATAAATAATTGTGAACCAACCCTTTATTCAGCCCTCACATCATTACGCTTCATGCTTTTGGAAACAAGTATCCACAAGGCTTTCAGCAAACTATGCTGAGGAAGGGGGTGAGAATGAAAGCGCTGGAGGAGATGTATTCCGTTAGTTCTCAGAGAAGTATCGGTTTTCAAACCAATCTTAAAGAATGGAGGTGAACACATGAAGAAAGTTTTATTATTAGTCCTTGCGTTGTCTTTAGTATTGGGCGTTGCTACAGTCCTCAGAGCCGGCATAGACAGCCCGGGTGTCAAAGACACTCCTCATGATGTTCGGATAATTACCGGCGAGGAAGGCTTAGAGCCATGCGCTATGTGCCATTCACCACACTCAGGCACTGGTGAATATCCATTATGGAACAGGGATCAGGGCCCGCAGACATACACACTGTATGAAAGCGTTTCATACGATATGTACAGCGGCAACCAGCCGGCATCTCCGTCTTCGCTCTGTCTTGTTTGCCATAACGGAGTTTTCAGCTCACTCGTTAACTATCCCGGACCCGGCTCACATAGTGGTGAGGAATACGATTATGAGATGAACCCGACTTTCTGGGCCATGCTCGGCACCGACCTCACAAACGAACATCCGATCAGCTTTACCTACAACCCGTATATGGATAACACCCAGGACAATAACGGGTTCCCGGATGTAGTGCCGTGTACCACAGGAACAAGAGTCAGGTGGTGGATTCCTTCAGCAGGCGGCCCCAGCCTGGCCTATCCGCTGTATGGCAACGATAACGGCGGCCATCAGTTTGAATGTTCAACTTGCCATGCTGTCCACGATACTGTTCGCTATAACGGCAAGCAGCTCGTCGGCGGCAAATCAGTAGGTACCCAGGTATACTTCCTGAGAAACAGCAATGCAGTATCTGAAATGTGCGCAGACTGCCACAGGAACAGGTACGACGGTTCATGGTAGCAGGATGAAATCTCCTGTAAAAAACATGACACGGCGTGAGATGTTTAAGGAGATGACCTCGAAGGATACGCTGAAACAGGTCATGGGCGTATGGTATGGGTTTAGCAGGCCTTTTTCAGAAATAAAGGCCGGACATAAGCAAAAGGACAGTTTGTTGCAAACAATCAGAAAAGTAGATATGAAATATATGAACAACAATGGAAAGGAGGGATAAAAGATATGCTACGAATTACCCGTAGAGACTTTCTGAAGTACTGCTCCGTTGCAGCAGGCGCTCTCGGACTTTCAGCGGGCACACTTATGAAGCTTGAGAATGCCATTGCAAAGGAATCATCACAGGGTGCTGTTGAAGTCATTTGGGTTGACGGCGCTGCATGCACAGGCTGTTCAGTGTCTTTCCTGAATTCGGTGTTCTACACCACACCTCAGGATGTTCTGATCAACTCGATAGACCTCAATTTTCACAAGACAGTCATGGCAGCAGCCGGCGCTTTCTATGCCGGAGCGCCATATATAGGCGCAAATGCATTGAGTGCAGCTGAAGACACATACGGTGCAGGCGGCTATGTGCTGGTGGTTGAAGGAGCTATACAGGCCGGAAAACCTAAAAATTCCACACAAGGTGAATTTTGCGAAGTTGGAGAACTGACTGGCAGCGCTTCTTCCACCACCATGCTTAAAGTCATAAGACAGCTTGCCAGCAGGGCTGCTGCTGTTCTTGCAGTAGGCACATGCGCATCCTTCGGAGGCATTCCGGCATCCAGGGGAAATATCACTGGCGCAAGAGGCTGCACATTTATGGCAAACTATTCCGGCATCACTAAAAAGGGCGCATTCAATGATTCTGCTCTTGATAATGTTGGTGGCGTCGCCAATGCTACACTGGCTAATGTTCCGGTCATCAATATCCCGGGCTGTCCCCCGCATCCAGACTGGATCGTTGGAACACTCGCCGCAATCCTTGACACTAATATAGCGTTGTCGTCAATAACTTTGGACGCCTACAAAAGGCCGGTAGATTATGGCTACAGGGCATACCAGTGCAATGCAGGCCCCTGCCCGTGGAGGTACAACAACACAGGTACACGCAGATATGCCAATAACGCTTTGATTGCTGATCCTGACTATGAACAACGTTATCCTGAAGGCGACAGCAGAAGGCTCGGCAGGGAAAAATACAGATTTGACGCAGTTGGCTGCCAGGGAATACTCGGCTGCAAAGGCAGGAAGACCAAGGCTGACTGTTCCCGCAGAAGGTGGAACTCAGATGTTGCCGAAGAATATGGCGTTAACTGGTGCGTAGGAAGCAGAGGCAACTGCCTCGGGTGCACAGAACCAACATTCCCTGATAAAGTTGGTAAATTCTATACATTTGCATAAGAAAGGAGGTGTAAAGAAATATGGCTACAACAATCAGCATTGATCCTGTAAACCGAATAGAAGGACATCTTAAGGTAGAAGTAGTACTCAATGAGACCTCAGGCGCAGTAGATGAAGCCAAATGTACAGGCAACCTCTTCAGGGGCTTTGAGCTCATTATGAACAAGAGGGACCCGAGAGATGCGCCTGTTATTGCCCAGCGTATATGAGCGGTCTGACCCACCGGACATGGGTTAGCTTCAGTTGGAAGCTTAGACACAGCTTTTGGCGTTACAACAGACCCGGGCACATCTGACGCACAGGGTGACTGCACTAATGGCTGGACGACAATTATGCCTGCCAACGGCAGAATAATCAGAAACCTCATTCACGGTTCAGATACTGTAATGTCGCATATTACACATCTCTATCACCTGTCAGCTGCTGATTTTATCAATTTTGAAGGCTCAGTTGTGAATATGTCGCCCTGGCTGCCGTCTTATACGGCTGCTGACATGATACCTGGAGGAAGCACGCTGGGAACACACCTTATCCTCAGTTATGTCTCAGCACTGGGCATTAGAAGGAAGATGCATACCGCAAGCGCACTGTTCAGCGGAAGGCATCCGATCCAGAATGCGATAGTACCCGGAGGTGTTACAACCTTATACTCCTCAACCATCCCAGGGAACGCAACGACCGGCTCATATGACACTTTCGGTCCTTACAATTCAACAGAGACAAAGTCCAAGTTCAAATCACTCCTGACCGACGTCAGAAGCTTCATCGACAACAAGTACATACTAGATGTAGTAACCGTTGCCAACGCATACTCTGCATACTGGTATGTCGGCACAGGTTGCACGAATCTTCTTAGCTATGGTGATTTCCCGACAGATTCTTCAGGATCTCTCTTCCTCAAGAGAAATCTTGTCCAGCTTACCACTGCATCAGGCATCAACCAGGGTTACATCCGTGAATATGTCGATTATTCCTGGTATGAGTATGATGCGCTTGCTCCAGTACTTCTTACAACAGGAAAACACCCGTTTGACGGTATCACAACTCCTAACAAGTCTACCAGCGGAAACGCATACAGCTGGCTGAAGGCTCCGAGATACCTTATTGGCGGCAGCACTATTACAACCTGTGAGGTTGGACCTCTCGCCCGTATGGTAGCAACCGCATTGAGCTCCACCCAGAAGACAGTTACAGGTACGGCGCTGGTAACAGGCACTTACAACGCATATCAGCTTGTTACAACAGCGTTGAGCTTATGCACTACCAGCACCGGCGCTGCTCCTGGTCTTGCACACCTCTACAGCCCTCTCGGAAGACATGCTGCAAGGGCATTGGAGGCCAAGTACCTGGCAGATGCTATGGCTCTCTGGATTGAAGAACTCCAACCAGATCAGTCCTGCTACACTTACAAGAGGATACCGAAACAGATCAGCACAGGCTATGGTCTTTGCGAGGCTCCAAGAGGCGCTCTCGGCCACTGGATAAAGATCGAGGGCCGCAAGGTCGCGAAATACCAGTGCGTTGTTCCGTCCACATGGAACTTCTCGCCGAAGCTCGGGATACTCAAAACCCAGCATGGCGCTGTTGAACAGTCCCTGATGGATACAAACCTCGGATCAGGAACCTCGTTCGCTGATCAGACAAGACAAATCGTTACAATACTCAGGGTTGTTCATCCATTCGACTGCTGTATCGCATGCGCTGTTCACGTTGTCAATCCTGAAGGCAAGGAACTGATGCAGTTCGCTATCGGACCTGACGGAAGACCAACAAATCTCAAATTATCTGGATCCGAATAGGGTTAAGACCTTTTTAAAAGGAGGCGCTCCGGCGCCTCCTTTTTTTTGCCTGTAAGCATACAATTTCATTTATAATTAAGGCGCATATATGAAATCATTTCATTGGAAAGGCATATAAAAATGGACAATCCAAAAAAAATACTCATCCTCGGGATCGGGAACATCCTGCTGAAGGATGAAGGTATCGGAGTGAGGGTTGCTGAAAAAATGAAAGAAATGTCGCTTCCTCCTGATGTAGAGGTCATGGACGGAGGCACCGGCGGACTTGATCTTGTCTATTGCATCGAAGGTAGAAAGAAGGTTGTTGTTGTTGACGCTGTTAAGGCAGGGGCCCCCCCCGGAACTCTCTTCCGGTTCACAGACAAAGACCTTGCAAAGAAAAAAGGGGTTATGCGTTCAGCCCATGGGATCGATTTTTCCGATGTCGTAGCAGTTGCGAGCTTTTTGAAAATTAAGCCGGCTGAAATAGTATTCCTCGGTATTGAACCTGAAGACCTCAGCGCAGGCATGGAATTGTCGCAAAAGATCGACAAGATGGTTCCTGTGCTGATAAATCTTGTCATTAAGGAGATCATTCCGGATCCTGCTGCCAAATGAAAAAAACCGATCACCGGCCTTTAGAGACGGGTTCGGGGAAATCAGACCTTCACGTATTCTTTGAGTATTTCTTTGGTCTGTTGGTATTCGAGAGTCTTCTTTTATCAGCAGAAGTTCCATAGCATGCTGTTCTGAAGTAATAATCCATTTCTTCATTAATGTTGTTCGGATCGATATACCAGCCAAGGTGAAATGCTTCAAACATCCTCAGAGAGTTTTCCCAATCAGTAAAAGCTTTATTGCCTGTCCATAAACGGCTATTCTTGTATAAAGCAAAGGTGGTATCTATCGGCGCATTATATGCCTGATAGTTCAGTCCCTCATACATTATCTGAACGGGATTCTGCCAGAATTGAGATTCATGCTGTATGATTTTTTCTCTGTCTTCAATATATATGGGCAGGTCATCTATCTTCAGGCAAAATCCTGCATGATGATATCCCAAATTATCGATACAAAACTTATAGACTTCCAGGAAGTTCATCGGAGTTGACGGATGCGGCATGATATCAGGATCAGAAACAATATAATATTCATATTTTTTCTCTATCTGCTCATGCACCAACCATGACAGATTCCTCATTCCTTCATTGTGTCCGAATCTGAATACATAAATATTGTCTTTTTCATAAACAGAGGAGAGATATTCCAGCAGAGGCGCATAGGATGAAGCATTATCCAGAACAAATATATCGTTCTTTGGGTGATAATACCTGAACCAGTTAATCAGATTTCTAAGATAGGTCAGTTGATTGAAGCATGGTATTATCAGTGGTATATTTATGTTCATGGGCGCTCATTCCGGATATATTTACATTTACTGCTAAAGTATTACAGTATACAACATCGGGCTGACTGTTTTCCTGAATGGTATTTGTGAAATTATTAGAGAGACCGGCACAAGAATCGACACTTCTAAAAATTGTTAAAATATAAAAAAATGAAAATATTTACATTATTGAGGAGTTAAAGGTGAAGATCCTTGTAACAATTCCTCATTTTTTTGGGCCAAATTTTTTCGGACCTGATGGAGATGAATACGGATCAACCAAAGGAAATGTTGAAAAAAGAGTCAATGCCCTTAGATCTGCTATCCTCTCGTTTGTTCGTATCTTCGGATACAAACAGAACATTTACGATATCGGCAAGAACAGCGTTTATCCTGCAAATCGGAGAGAGCATTCAGATGTTACAGTCTTTATTTGCACATCAAAAAATTTTCATTTACTCGATCATTTAAATGATGAAAAAATAAAATTCAATAATGTTTCTACCGATATGGATCCAAAATATCTTGGATTGGCTTGCCATTCAATAATGAGGGATTTTAAAGGTAAGTTTGACTATTTTTGTTACATGGAGGATGACATAATTATACAGGATCCCTTTTTTTTCAATAAATTGAGATGGTTTAATCAGAAGATGGGAAATGATTATGTCTTACAACCGAACCGATATGAGATTTCTGATAAAGGCGTCATGGAAAAGCTTTATATGGACGGAGCTTTGCCGGAATATTGCACTAAACCTTATAACGACTTATCTTTATTGCAAGATATTTATCTGGAATATTTGGATACAAAGATAAAATTTCATGCCAGTTCAAATCCGCATAGCGGATGTTTTTTTCTTACCATGGATCAATTTGAAAACTGGTCGTCTCAGCCATATTTTTTAGATAGTGACATCAGTTTTTTGGGCCCCTTAGAAAGTTTTGCAACGTTAGGAATATTAAAATGTTTCAAGCCTTATAAAGCTTCACCGGAATATGCAGATTTCTTTGAAGTGCTTCATGGAGATAACAAACATATATGAATGAATTACTAAAAATATAATTTATAATTTCAACAGCTTTTCTTTTACTGCCTGCTCAAAAAAGTCCTCAAGCGCAGCAATACAGATTCTATCGCTGTAGATGATGTGTTTGTTTCTTGCAATCTTTTCTGATATCTCCCGACGCCATTCGGAATCTTTGCCCAAATTTACTGCTAACAATACATACTCCTCCAGAGAAGCTGCAATCGTTTCTTTCAATCCCATCATCGTTAATATGGCTGCGCTTTCTCTCCCCCTCATCAAAAGGCTTGGAAAAGCTACAACAGGCAAATTGCAGTCGATTGCCTCAAGGGTTGAAGTGCATCCTGACCAGCCTATTGGATCAAGAAAAACATCGCATAGTTTATTCAGCGCTTTATATTTGACTTTATCGAGAGCCGGCAAAAATACAATATGATTATTGGCGTCCAGATTGAACTCTTTAAACTTTCGAAAGATACGGGTCTTGAATTGTTCGATTATTGTGTTTATTTCGGGAAATGAAGAGAAAAGAAACTGGCAATCACCTGTCTGTTGGGCAATCCGTGGGAAGACTTCATCATACTGGGGAAGATATTTATAAAGCGTCTGACAGCAATGATAACGTATTGATTTGGGACGCAAACCGAAAGTATCACGATCTACTGCTGAATCAGGAGCTACATCCGGTGAGTAATAAACAGATAGATTTGGCAGCCGGATCAGCTTTTCAGTGTAATGTTCCTGGGCATTCGCCGGCTCCATAAGATCACCGCTGAGGTAATAGTCAATGGTGGGAAGACCTGAAGCAACAGGATGCCCCCAGGAAGCACACTGGACAGGGGCAAGCCTGAGAGCCGCGAGCCTTAATGTTAAGAAATCCATTCCTATTTCAGGATAAATTATTACATGAAGATTATCGTTCTGTATAGTTTTGCATAAATCTTCAAAAGAGTTAGTGTTCTCGATGAATCTCACAAAACAATGTCTCGCCTTATCTGTCTCATCATCTTTCTTTTTCCCGGTATAATATCCGTAAAGATTGATTTTCTTTTTATCCAGGTTTTCAGCCCATCCTTTTATGATAATCCTCCAGACTGGATGGTTGTGGAAAAAGCCTGCGACTATTCCGACACGAACAGGCTGTTCAGGATAACAATATTGGGTCTCAGAATGTATTGAAAACTCCGGATACGCTAATTGCATGATTTGGCACACTAATTCACCATAGATCCTTTGAAGCTCTCTGTCGTTGAAACCCTGGTAGGCCAGATAGAAAGGCTGATGAATACCAACTGTTTCAGCTGCAACTTTACTATCTTCCGGAGTATCCAGAACAATTGCTTTTCTCAAAAGCAGTAGTTCTTCCTCATAACGCCTGCGAGATATTTCTACATCAGACTGGTCCGGATAAATAATCTGCAATTGAGCTATACATTTTGCCCAGCGGGCTATAAGAAACTTTGGATTAATCTCAATAGCTTTATCATATGCAAATAATGCTTCACTTTGCTTTCCTTCTCTATGGAGCAAATTGCCAAGGTTATACTGTGCTTCGGGAAGATGAGGATCAATCGTTACTGCTTTTTGATAACACTCAAGCGCTTCATTAAAGCATCCTTTTGCCTGATAGGCCATCCCCATATTGTTATAAATTCGCGGAAGATCTGGATTTATCTGCAGAGCTCTCTGATAATGACTTATCGCTTCATCGATATTTCCTTTCTTCTGATAGTCCAAACCAAGAACAAAATACGCATCAGCATTATCTGCATTGTACTGAAGTGAGTTTTTTATATAATGCATTGCCAAATCAGGCTTTTCTAACTGGGCATATACAATTCCGAGAAAGTACAATATCTCTGCGTTATTCGGCTGAACCTCTAATATTTTCTCAAAATAATCCTTTGCATGATGTAAATCTCCTGATTGATATAACTGAAGAGCTGATTGGATTGCTTCAGTAATGCTCATTTTATAATCTAACATATGTAAATTATTATTTACTCCCCCCACATATCTATTCACACGTTACTGAAGCTTACTGTTATATATATTTTCCACTTGACAGAGAAATGAAAAAGATGGTATAAGAGTATGCTGAAAACCTTATGAATTTACTTGCAAAATACATTTTTTAATTGCCTGTATGAATTAACAATTTGCCAAAGAGTTATTTAAAATAAGGGGGTAAAAGAATGAGAACATTTAAAAAACATCGTTCTCTCTGGTCTCTGCTCTTTGTTTGCCTTTTTGTCACTTTCATCTGTTTAACCATTTTATCGGTCCAGAAAGAAAGTCTTGCGCAGGAAAAGGCTTCCTCACCGGCTATTCAGTTGTCCGCCGCCGATTGCATTAAGTGCCACTCGTCGGTGCAGGGAATGGTTGACAGCAAGGGAGCAAAACACAAGACAGCCGTCACCTGCATGCAGTGCCATAAGGGACATCCGCCTATGGTAAGCAAGGAAAAGATCATCCCTCTATGCAGCGAATGCCACGCAGGCAAGCCGCATTACGAGATCGGCGGCTGCAATACCTGCCATGCAGACCCTCATGCCCCGCTGGATATGAAACTGTCTGCCAACCTTACTGCGCCATGTCTTTCCTGCCATGACAAGGAGGGACAGGAGCTGAAGAACTATCCCAGCCGCCACACAAAATTGTTCTGCACAACATGCCATAAAGCGCATAGAGATGTACCACCCTGTCTGAAATGCCATCAGCCTCATTCGGCAGAGATGGTCGACAAGGACTGCATGAGCTGCCATCCCGCGCATCAACCGCTGACCATAACCTATGGAGCTGACATGGCGTCCAAAAACTGCGCTGCATGTCATGCAAATCTCTTCAATACACTGACCGGCACAGGGACAAAACATTCTGCATTGGCATGTGTTTACTGTCACAAGGAAAAACATGGAAATGTCCCTGCATGTGAGACCTGTCATGGTTCGCCCCATCCCTCAGGGATGCTGGAGCGTTTTCCGAAATGCAACATGTGTCACATTAGCGCACACAGTTTAGGAAAGGAGGTTAAGAAATAATGAGTCACAGGAGAAAAGCAGTTTTACTGACCGGATGTTTGTTGACCCTGTTAGCCTTTGTTGCGGCGTTCGCATATGCGCAGCAGCCGGCCGCAGCCCCGAAACAGGCTTCCTCTCTGTATTCAGCAGAGATAATCCCTTTAACCCCTGCTGAATGCGGCCGCTGTCATTCGAGCATATATTACCAGCTCAGGAACGAAGGTGGAAAACATCAGCTTGAGTGCACGAAATGCCACGCCAAATTTCACGCGTATAACCCGATAAAACAGAACTGGAAAGAAATTATGCCGAAGTGCCAGAGCTGCCACGGCCTTTTCCACGGCGATAAGGTTACAGCTTGCGGCGAATGTCACAGCGAGCCTCATGCGCCGAAGAAACAGATAGCTGCGAGCGGCGAACTCGCAAAGATGTGCAATGACTGCCACGGCAAAGTCGGCCAGGAGCTTCAGCAGAATCTGAGCAAACACACAAAGGTACAGTGCGCAAGCTGTCATCACGACAGGCACGGATACATTCCTTCATGCATGGAATGCCATAAGCCCCACACACCAAATCAGACGGTAAAAGACTGTCTGGCATGTCATCCTGTTCATTCACCTCTGAAGATCGCTTATCCGAAAACAACAGGGAATGATGTTTGCGGCGGCTGTCACAGCGCTGTATATGACAAACTGACAAAGTCTGCCAGCAAGCACAGCCAGGTTTCATGCGCTGCCTGCCATACAAAGCACAGATACATACCGACATGCGCGGAATGCCACGGCAAACCTCATGGTGAAGTTGTGCTGAAGAAATTCCCTGACTGTCTGGCATGCCATGTAGACGTACACGATCTTCCGACAAAGACAAGCAGGAAATAGTCAGTCTTATTATTGAAATATATATCCCCGGGAATTTAAGTAATTTCCGGGGATATTTTTTGTAGAGATTTAATTTTTTTGGGTAACGCTTCAGTGAAGCGTGGATATATCCCCACTTTGGAAAAGGGGGGCAAGGGGGGATTTTTGTATTATCTTGAAATCATTTAATAAAATCTCCCCTAACCCTCTTTGCCAAAGAGGGGAATTAATTTTTTACACCTTTGACTGAAGGGATTCTTTTTTAATGACTATCTTATTGACAAGCATTAAAGAATATTATTAGACTAAATCATATGAAATTTAGCATATGCGGCAAAAACAAGATAAGTCTCTTCAAGATATTAATTCTTCTTTCCGCAACGCTTTTTATTTTTACTTCTTTTACCCATGAAGCTCATTCTGCGGAAGAGAACCCCTGTGTAACATGTCATGCAGATTTGAAAAAAAAGGCGAAGAGTGTTCACGCAGCAATAGCGCTGGGCTGTTCATCATGCCATAAAAGCGTCGAAGGTAAAAACCACCCTGCCCAGAAAGGCAGCATCATATTGACGCAGAGTATGCCCGGACTCTGTTACAGTTGTCACGATGAAGCAAAATTCAAGGGCAAATCAGTCCACCAACCGGTATCAGGCGGCATGTGTACAGGTTGTCATGACGCCCATCAATCAAATTATCCTAAGCTTCTCATGAAAGATATTCCGGGAGTCTGCTATTCCTGCCATAAAGAAACAAAATTCAAAGGAGGCAAGTCAGGTCACACAAATATAGGCATGTGTAACGGCTGCCATAATCCTCACAGCTCTAATTCAGATAAAATTCTTATGGGGGATCAACCCGGTATGTGCTATAATTGCCATGATAAATCAAAGTTCACAAAAAAATATGTTCACGCAATAATCCCTGCCGGCGGTTGCACCTCGTGCCATATCCCTCATATATCAGAATACCCTGCACTTCTTACCTCAAACATACAGGAATTATGCCTGACATGCCATGTAAAAAAAGACGGGCGTCACGTTGTATCGATTCCCGATTCAGGTAAAACTAAAAGGATTCATCCGGTCAGCGGAGTTACTGATCCAAGCACAACAACGATGTTAACAGTAGAAGATCCTGATAAACCGAAAACTTTCAAGATAATTGCTGATCCTAAAAATCCAGGGAAGTTAATGAACTGCGTGAGTTGCCACGATCCTCACAGCTCAGATTTCAGAAAACTTTTCCCTACAAACAAATTATGCGGAAAATGCCACAAAGATTATTAATTCTTTTCTCAACCTTACTGCTTTTTTTAATCTTCTCTTCAGGATGTGCTACCGCACCTTCAACTCCAGGGGCAGAGACCCCAAAAGGCGAATATGTATGGCCGAACCCGCCCGCGACTGCAAGAATCAAATGGCTTACGCAGTGGTCCAACCGGAATGATTTCAGCAAAGCAAGCGAGGTCCTTGAATTTCTCATCGGAAAGGAACGGGTTGAGAAATTGCGCAGGCCCGCTGGTGTTGTTGCTGATTCGGCCGGAAATATCTATGTTGCAGATTCTGAAATGCGCATGGTTTTTTTGTTCGATATGGAGAGAAAATCCCTGAATTTTCTGGGCATAGGATCTTTGGCCGGTCCTGTTGGCCTTGCAATTGACAACAAATTTGGAGTTTTATATGTGTCGGATTCCCGGCTTGACAAAGTATTTGCTCTTAATAAGCGGACCGGTAACGTTGTCATGACTATTGGTTCCCCCTCAGAATTTAAAAATCCCACAGGAATGGTTTTTAACGAGGAAAAAGGATGGCTATATGTCTCTGATACACAAAACCATGTTATAAAGGTCTTCAACAGAGAAGGCCGTCCGCTCTTCACAATAGGTAAAAGAGGGGATCAAAATGGTGAGTTCAATTTCCCGAGTTATCTTGCCCTTGACAGAACCGGCAGGTTATATGTTGTTGATTCTTTCAATTTCAGGGTTCAGATATTCGATCCTGAAGGAAATTTTATTAATAAATTTGGCCGGTTAGGAGACGCATCAGGTTATTTTTCAAGACCTGGCGGAATAGGGATAGACTCTGAAGGCCATATTTACGTAGTAGATTCTGCATTTAATAATTTTCAGATTTTCAACAGTAACGGCAAGCTTCTCCTCTGGATTGGAAATGCAGGAACAAAACCAGGGGAATTTTCTATGCCGTTAGGAATGTATGTAGACAGTTCAGATAAAATCTATGTATCCGATACTTTCAACAGAAGGGTCCAGGTCTTCCAATATTTAAAAGAACAAAAATAAAAGCATTATTTCCAAATATATATTTAATTTTCTTCTATGTTATCTAACTCAGAATAAAAGGGTTAAATAAATGCTTCATATCAGATAATCTTTTCCATTAATAAAGAATAATTTTTTATATTTCCTTTCCTATTTTTTTTCATTCCAAAATATTAAATAACCTTGTAATATATAAAATAGCGGAGTTTTGTCTATGGATAGGTATGCTTACAGGTTTATACTTATTTTTATTTTGAATTATTGCTTATATTTCATATGGTTGGAGGTATAACTTGAAGGACAGTGGGAAGAAGATTGCTTTTCTGTTTTTTCTAATCTTCTTTTTCTTATCTGTTGCTCTTTGCACAGAATCTTCTGCTCAAATGGTTGCTGGTTACCCTAAAAAATTCCATTTCAGTGGATTAGCACAACTCCAGTATAAAAGTTACTCCTTCGAGACCTCTTTTAATGGAAGCAGTTATAAGAATGACTACTCTCATTTTGAACAGCATTACAATCTCAATCTTGGTGGTTATATATACCATCCGAGACTTATTGTCTTCAATTCTTCGATCTATTTTACTTACTTAAAATCTCTCACAGGGGTTGATATGAAAGGCAATGATTTAACTTATAATGTTTTTACAACCGTACTCCCGTACAGACCTGTTTCCCTCGAACTTTTTGGCACAAGAGAGCATTCCTCCTTTGAAGCTGCGACTTCAGCGCTTCCTGACAGAACTATAAATCACTACGGGGCACGACTAAAGATCAAATTAGAAAAACGTGAGGCGCTGAAATATATAAGGCTCAGCTATGAGCATTGGGACTATATTACTGAAGGGATATCCGAAAAGAACAAAACCGACGCATACAGTCTTGTCATCAGAGGGTTTTTGAGCAAAATACGAACTCGATACTCCCTGTCATACTCGATCTCTAATTATTCTTCTCCTTCTGACAGGCTTGACAGTAAATTTTTTAATTTATTTACGGAGACAGGCTTAACAAAAAAAAGAACTGTTTTATTTATGACTTTTTCTCATGCAGATTCTAAATATTCAGGCGGAAACTATACTAAAGAATCAAACTTCAGCGCTAACCTTAGTTTTCCACCTGGAATACGTTATTATCATGACTATATGTATTTATACAATACATTAGAACAATTCTACAAAGGCAGTCTGTTTGCCGGAACAGAAGATACATTAAATGAATCTACTAATCACTTAATCAAAGGTTCCTGGGGGTACAGGTTTACAGAAAAACTAATGGGCTCACTTAGTCTCGACTACGGAAAACGAAAAATTAATACTGAGAGCGGAAAGCTTACCGGAATAAGCACAGGGTTATCATACTCAAGGACTATAGCTGGTCTCAATTTTCAATCGTCCTATAGATTCATCTTGAAAAAAGATGAGTTAAGAGACGATTTCAATGAGCACTCGCTCAATGTTGGCCTCACAAGACAGGTCAGATTCGGCACAGCGTATATGCATTATTATCTAATAAAATCAAACTCTAAAAGTAAGGTCTTTGAACAGAACGATGAAACCTTTTTAGGAGAAGAGAATGACAAAATCGTACTCGGTGAAAGAACAACCGACACTCTGTCACATGTCATATTGCTGGGCATCAGGGGGAGGGGATATGGAAAGGTATTGGGAAGGGCCATATGGACTATAGAAGGCACCTATTACACGGTGGAATCAAAAATAAAGAAGCCTATCCGATCTACTGGCGAATGTATTATTGATGAATTTACTGGTGAATGTATTGATGAAGGATTTGCTGATGATGAATGTATTATTGATGAAAATACTGGTGAATGTATTGATGATGGGTCCTCGGGAACAGCATATGAGGAAATTACAAGGAAAAGAAAGCAATATTCCATATATGGGCAATTTTTCCTGCCCGTCAGAAATAGCATAAATCTGTATTCGAGAGCAAGATATTCTTGGGGAGAAATTGACTCTATAAATAGAAGCAGTCTTATCATAGATGCACGGCTGACCTATGTTATATATAGAAATATTACTCTCACCGGCTTATGGAGAGGCAGATGGGATAAAATTAAGGGCACGCCCGACAGAAGAACCTTTGACTATGAAGCAGAACTTGATTATCGCAGGGGAAGGCTTCTTTTATCCCTGGAATTCTACCTCACACAGACAAAACAGAATAATATAACGAATCTCTCAAGACGAATTTTTCTTACTTTAAAAAGGTATCTATGATCTTATATAGATCAATAAAAATAAGAATTGCTTTAAAAAACCATCTTGTTTTTATGTTTTATGCGTGTTGCCTTCTTCTAAATGCCGGAGGATGCGCTACGACAGGATCTCAGACTTCGTTTTTTCATATCGATGCGGAGAGCGGAAACCTTGTTTGGCCTCCGCCTCCGCAAACAACAAGGATTAAATACATAGGAAGCATTGCAGCTCCTTCAGAATCAGGAGAGCATAAATCATGGTTTTCAAGTTTTCTTTTCGGAAAAGAAGAACCAATAGGACTAATGTTAAGACCCTATGGTGTTTTTGCTGATGCTAACGTAGTCTATGTAACTGACCCGGGGCTGGCTCTTGTGCACGTTTTTGATCTGGAAGGGAAAAAATATTTTCGGATTGATAAAGCAAAGGATGAAGACCTTGTATCGCCTATAGGAATTGCTGTTGATAAAAATGGCGACATTTATATTTCAGACTCAATACTTAAAAAAATCTTCATGTTTAATCGAGAGGGTAAATATATAAAAGAAGTAGGCTCTTCGGATATGTTTATAAGGCCTGCGGGCATTGCGATTGATGAAGATCGAATCTATATTGTTGATACCCATGCGCATAAAGTCTTCATTTTTTCAAAGAAGGATGGCAAATTCTTATCAGCATTCGGTGGGAATGGCACAGGGAAAGGTGAATTCAATTATCCTACGAATATCTTTTCAGGGAAAGACGGATTGCTCTATATAACCGACTCTCTCAATTTCAGAATACAGATATTCGACGGAAACGGTAATTTCATCTCTTCCTTTGGCAAGCACGGTGACAGCCTGGGTGATTTTTCAAAACCAAAAGGTGTTGCAGTTGATTCTGAAGGACATATCTATGTTACTGACGCTCATTTTGACAATGTTCAGATATTTGATAAAGACGGAAGGTTGCTTCTCTCATTCGGAAATTCAGGCCGCAGAAAAGGAGAATTTACGCTTCCCGCAGGAGTTTTTATAGACAAGCATGACAGAATCTATGTGGCTGATTCATACAATAACCGGATTCAGATGTTTCAGTATTTAAAAGAAAAAATATAGATTAATATTAGGATAGTTGCAGTATTGTATAATAAATAAAATGGCTATGAGAATAAGTTTTAGATTAATCCTGACTTTTTTGCTGACTATAACATGCTGCATTCTCTGCATGCTTACTCCTATGGCTTCAGGGGTTGGGGTCAAGAATACAAAACATAACTTGTCTGTTAAAGGCCCGGGGCCTGCTCAAGCAACACAAGAGACCGGCGTCTGCATATTTTGTCATACTCCCCACAATGCAAGTCCTGCAATTCCTCTGTGGAATCATGAACTGTCAGAAGTCGAAGATTACATAAATTATTGGAGTCCGACACTAAAGTCATATGCATCTGCTGCAGAAGCTCCTCCAATCGACGGTTTCTCGAAACTGTGTCTCAGCTGCCATGATGGAACAGTTGCTCTCGGAGCATTAGTGAATCGAGCAGACACAGTAGAAACGGTTCCTGATTATTTAACATACGGAATGGAAGGTTATATCGGCACAGACCTGTCAGGGGGACACCCTATTTCTATTGTATTTGATTCAGCCTTAGTAAACCTGAGAAATCAGTCCCCTAATATAATGCATCTCAAATGGCCTGTAGATGACCCTCATGTAAAACTCTATTCCACCCAAAAAGGCAAGGGAATTCAGTGTACAACCTGTCATGACCCTCATGGCGGCAGAGGAGGGACAGGCGCTCCGCCGTTCTGGCAGAAATCCACTCACGATGAAGTCTGCTTGGTATGCCATGATATAATCACACCGATAGGTCATTGATAGGCAACGGAAAAAAGAATGAGGCATAAATTTATATATAAAGTTCTTCTCCTACCCCTCGTAATCTGTTTTGTTCCGGTCTCACTTTATTCATCGTCCTTTCGTGAAAGTCCCCACGGTGATAAGAGTAAGTTACCGAAAGGCTGTGCAAGTTGCCACAAAGGGCATGGAATGAAGAATACTCCCATGCTTTCTGATGAAAAACAGGATTTCTGTTTCAAATGCCACGGTGACAGTGTAACTGTCGCAAATACAAGAAGAACAGGATATCTCGCTGCAGATACAAAAGCTGCTAATCTCAAAAGAGAATTTGAAAAATCATATCGTCATCCTGTTGATAAGACCGGAATTCACAGATATAACGAAACCCTGCCTGAAACTAATTCATCGGCACAGAGACATGCAGAATGTGTTGATTGCCACCATTACCACTATGTGACAACATCGAATAAAACAAAAGGGTTAAGAGGACTAACCATAGACAGGCAAATAGTCGACAGCATTCAATCAGAATATGAACTCTGCCTTAAATGCCATTCATACAGTGCAAATCTGCCTGCGGATCAGACAAATAAGGCTGAACTCTTTAAAACCTCAAATCCATCCTACCACCCGGTAATAAGCCAGGGTAAAAATAACACTGTTCCGAGCCTGATTCCCCCTTTATCAGAATCAAGCACTATTAAATGCACCAATTGCCATAATAATGATGACCCTCTGGGACCAAAGGGGCCTCATGCCTCCAATTACAGGCATATACTGGCAAGAAACTTTAATCGATCCGATGGGGCAGAGAGTTCTTTTCAATATGAACTCTGCTATGGTTGCCACAGAAGAAGCAGTATTCTCGGGAATGAGAGCTTCAAATACCATAGTCGCCACGTCTCTATAGCAGGGACCTCGTGCAGGACATGTCATAATCCGCATGGAAGTTCTCTCTATCCGCATCTTATTGATTTTAATAATCTGTCCATCGCCCCTTCCAGCAGCGGACGCCTGGATTTCAAAGATATTGGGTTTAAATCAGGAGAGTGTTTTTTAACATGTCATAACAAAGACCATAACCCTGCATCATATCCGCTGAACACTTCTGTCGGTTCGTCTAAACGCAAACGAAATTAGGCTTTGATTCTTTAGTCCCCATATGCCCTAAGGAATTGTAATCTATCGCTGACAATTTTATTGTCAGGATCTATCTTTATAGCCTTCAGATATGCTCCTTTTGCATCCTTGTAATCCTTTTTTGCAAGGAAGGCATCTCCTATCGTTATCAGAAAATTTATTCTGCGGGGTGAATCCTTGGATTTGATTGCGGCCTCTGTAACAACTTCATTCCATAACCATTCCTTCGGAATCCCGAACCTGTCAATGACATGCCTGTTTTGAGGGCTTTCCCTTACAAAGATTAAGGATATATTATCCATATACACAAGATGCCATTCAGGATCGTTCAGCATTGCAGGGACTAAAGGAACCAGTGTGCCGGTAAACTGATCCACTGAAAATGTTATGATAAAGTCAACCTTATAGGACTGCAAATATGCCCTCCATAATGGGATACCGCGAAAGTCCTGTGTATTTGCTGTAAGAATAGTCATATACTGAAAATAGACCTCTTCTATCAATCCCCTTCCGTCAATTAATACCTTATATTGCGGATAGAGGGCCCATATCAGATACCCGCCCCAGTTGTATGTATTAAACATGTTCCCTGAAATCCTGTTGCCTTTCAGAAACTTGACAGCTCCCTCAGGATATTTATCATGCCTTATCCCGCTTTTCGTAAACAATTGAAATTGAACAGACGCAACAATGAGGAGTATGCATAGAAAAACAGTAAATATCATACCGATATATTTTCTTATTGAATCGAATTTTTCCCTCCATAATATTTTTGATATCTGGACCCCATATCTGGTTATCATAAGAGTCGCTACAGGTATAAAAAATGGAATGAACCGGACAGCTGACAAACTCATGACTGCAAGTCCTGAAAATATCAGCATGTCAGTCAGGTCAAGTTTCTTCAGATTGATCAAAAGGATCATGCAACTTATGATTAAAAGCACAAAGAAAAGCAGCACGTTGACATAATCTATGCCTATTGTGAAAGGAGACATAGCTTCTATAATCGTGTCCTTATATCTGCCTTTCTCAAGTTCCAACAATACAGATACAACACTGAAACCGTTTGGGTTTATGAATGATGCAATTACAGATATGATGCTCATGAATGTTAAAGACCTGAGACTCCTGTATGAAAGTGCTTTTCCAAATCTTTTTAGGTTATATTTGACTGTTTCAGAGATAAGATAGCCGGAGATAATAGCAATGCCCAATATGTACCCACCATGCAGATTTGCCCAAAGGAGCATTACAAAGGGAATCGGCCATAAGTAGCCTTGCCCCCTGGGCTTCATTTCAGATAATTGATCATTGCATTGAGATGACCGTTGCCTGAAGCCTTCTAAAAGGTAAATTATCAGGAAAGAAAAAAAGAAAGAAAATAGCTGTGGTCTTTCACCTGTATAGTTGGAGGATAAGATTATAACTCCCGGAATAAGCAGCGCTACAGAAATCGGAACACCCAAGCCTTCCCGTCTTATCCCTCTGTAAGTGATAAATACAAGGGCAGTCAGAATTAGGGATCTCAGAAATGTGATTCCCTGAAAACCAAATAGCTGGTATATCCAGTAAAAAAAGACCTGTGCAAGCCAGTATTGTGTTAATATGAACTGAATTCGTTTAGATTCCGCATCAACCGGATCTTTAGGCAAAGATGTATATGAAAAAGGGTCGGTCTCCGGCAAGGATCGTGTCTGATAGATATACTCGCCGGTCTTTAGGTGCCACCAAAAATCAGAGTCCCTGATCTCGACAGAAAACAGACCAAATACAAAAAGAAAAAACAGAATGAATAAAATAATCCTTGATATTTTTTTAAAATTCACAGGAAGTACTGTTGGACCTATATATTGTTTTCCGGGACTTTAAATTTCTAAGAAATTTCTTTAAGGATCATATCCATAACTTCAGGCAACTTTTTTTCAATTTCAGGGGTCATCTGTTCAGATTCAGTTTTGGAATCAAGGGGAACTACCCCGATAAATACTGTTTCCGGGCAATAGCCGGTTAACTTACACATGTCCAGTGTATCAATGAGATGTGATTTTGCCGCATCTTTCTTAATTTCAATATATAAAGGCAGTTCTTCAAGTGTCATACGAAGAATGGCGCCGGGTTCTTTTTGAGCATGGAAGATATCAACAACAATTACTTTATCCTTAGTATCGATGACATGCGGTATCATACAGGCTGAGAAACCAACTTCCATGATATCCACGTTATCAGGCAGTTTCATTTTTTCTAACTTTTTGAACACGTGGTATCCAAATGCATTATCGGATGCGAATGGATGACCACAACACAGGATCAATATTTTTTTATTCACTATACTCTCCTCGAAGCTTCATTTATTAAATTCTTCATTTCTCTCACGGCTTTTTCTATTCCAACGAGCACAGCCCTTGAGATAATGCTATGCCCTATATATAGTCCTCTTAAGCCCTGAACAGATGCAATTTTTGAGACATTGAAATAATTCAGTCCATGACCTGCATTCACCTGAAGACCAATGTCCAATCCGTATTTGATTGATTTCATAACCCGGACTATCTCTTTTTCCTGTCTTTTCCCTTTTGCATTTGCATACATCCCGGTATGGATCTCAACCATATCAGCGCCTGTCTGACTTGAAATCTCTATATCATCCTGGTCCGGATTAATAAAGAGGCTTACCGGTATCCCTGCGCTCTGAATCTTTTTTATCGATTCACGAATATGCTTTTTCTGAGATTTTACATCAAGCCCGCCTTCTGTAGTCAGTTCCTGACGTTTCTCCGGCACCAATGTTACCAGATCAGGCTTTAGCTTGGCAGCGATATTTATCATTTCTTTTGTAGCTGCCATTTCAAGGTTGAGTTCGACCGGCACAAACTCCCTGAGCATCCACAAATCCCTGTCCTGTATATGACGCCTGTCTTCCCTCAAATGGACAGTAATGCCGTCAGCCCCACCAAGTATAGCCAGAGTCGCAGCCATAACAGGGTCAGGCTCGCACCCCATCCTTGCCTGCCTCAATGTTGCAACGTGATCGACATTAACTCCAAGTATCATTTACCTTTGGCCCCTCGAATCCCTGAATCCTTGAACACTAAAATTAACAAATTCTCGGCAATTGGTCGCCGGAGAGCATCTCAATTATTCTTGTACCGCCAATAGCAGTCTTGAGTAAAACCATGCCGGAAGGTGATTCCTTTACCTCACCGATAATGCGGGCTTCTTTTCCGAGCGGATGTTTTTTCATGATTTTTACAAGCGGCTCTGCAACCTGAGATTTCACTATTGCGATAAGTATCCCCTCATTCGCAACATACAGTGGATCAAGACCAAGGAGCTCACATGCCCCTTTTACTCCCTGTGGCACAGGGATGGCCTCTTCTTCTATAAAAATGCAATAACCTGAGTCAACTGCAATCTCTTTTAAAGTCGTTGCGAGACCACCTCTGGTAGGATCTCTCATGGCATGTATTTCTTTTGTTTTTTTCAGCATCCTGTCAACAAGACCGTTAAGAGGCGCTGTATCACTTATAATAGGCGGGTTAAAACTGATCCCGTTTCTCTCTGCTATGATAGAAATTCCATGGTTGCCGACAGAACCGCTGATAATGACCTTATCAGACGGCCTGACCTTTAGTGGAGATACATCAATGCCCTTTTTTATCAGGCCAACTCCTGATGTATTGATAAATATGCCGTCGCCCTTGCCTTTATTCACAACCTTGGTATCACCGGCAACTATCTTGACCCCGGCCTGAGCAGCAGCAGATGACATGGATGCGAGTATCTTCTTCAAATCATCGAGTGGAAATCCCTCTTCAAGAATCAGTCCTGCTGTAAGATAGAGAGGTTTTGCTCCGACCATGGAAAGATCATTAACAGTTCCGTAAACAGCAAGCTCTCCGATATTGCCTCCAGGAAAAAAAACAGGTGAGACAACATAAGAATCAGTTGTAAAGGCAAGCTTTCCTTGATCTATCCTGCCAAGCACTGCTGAGTCGTTCAGCGCTTTAAGCTCAAATTGAGGCACAAAGTGTTCCCGTATTAACTGATACATCAACCTTCCACCACTGCCGTGACCGAGCAGAATCCTCTCCATCTGAGTAGCCTCCTGATTTATTTAGTTTATTTTAACATACCGGAATATCTGTTATATATAACCTTGTTTCTTTCCTTTATCTGTACCTTTACCTGTGCCTGTTCCTCTATTTTTATTCTGTTTGAGGCGGGATCCATATTTCTGAAAGGAATAAAGGCAGTTCAGCAGCGCATACCGGCCCTACCCTCACCTGCCATCCGGTCAGTTTCTCTATATCTCCTTTTACGGAATAAGCAAGGCCCGGAATTATCATTTCTTTAGCGCTTACCTTTTCTTCCATACCTGCCTCTTTTAAGGCGTCATGGACCTTTTCAGCAGTCAGGGTATGATAAATCATCGACATATCAACTGTATTTCCGCCTGTATCCGAAAATACAACGAAGAACGGGCAGACAGTGGTGCCGAGAACCATCATTAAAACCTGTTCAGTATATTCATTATTGCCTGAAATAAGCACTAAAGACCCGGCATTTGGTTCATTTAATTCAACAAGTCCGGTGAAGCCCGGCCTTGGGTGAAGAAGAAGTGGCACTTCAGGCCATAATTCTCCTATTTTCTTGATTGCCTCAAAGGCATGGGCTTTGTTCCTGCCAATAAAAGAACATTCCTGAATCTTGCTTATTCCTTTTCTGACTGCATCTATAAATTCCCCGCATGATGGGTATCCGCACTGTATACAATCAGTTGGATCAATATACTTCTGGAAATCTATTCTGTCAAAATATAAATCTGCTGACATTCTCTCATCGTCAAAATAAAATATACTTGATGTTTACTTTAGAAATATACCAAAATTCCTGTATAAATATCTCTTTGGAGATAATCATTGACCCAACTGATAACAGAAATGACTAAAAAGTTAGCAAGTAAAACAACGTTATTGTGTCAATGTTGTCATTCTGGCTTGTCCAGAATCCTTCCTTTATCAGAAAGATTCTCGCCTCAGGCGAGTCGCCGAGGTGACCCGACAAGCGGGAATGACAGAAGTGGTTTTACTTATGGTCTTAATTAATAAGAATATAAATATAAATTTTTCTCCTATACGAATAGCTATTATTATCGTTGTTTCTGTGGTGATATATTCGAATACCATTACAGGAGAATTTGTCTGGGATGACAGAGGGTCAATAGTATCCAATCTATCCATTCGCGATCTGAAAAATATCCCAATTTTTTTCACAACAGATTCATGGAAAATGACAGGAAATCCTTCCGGATATTATTACAGACCTTTCATAAATACCTGGTGGACGTTAGAATTCCAATTGTGGGGTGAAAAACCCGCAGGATATCACATTACAAATATCGTTTTACATACATTGATTTCAGTCCTTTTTTATTTTCTTTGCATTAAAATATTAATCTCTGAACCGGCTTCTTTCTACTCAGCCCTTATATTCGCGGCCCATCCGATTCACACGGAAAATGTTGCCTGGATTACAGGCGTGGGGTATCTCATTTGCGCGCTCTTTATACTATTATCTTTCTTTTTATACATCAGATTTCGGGAGAATAATTCAATTCCCTTCCTGATATTTTCTTTTTTGAGTTTCACTTTAGCCGCTTTTTCCATAGAGTATACGCTGATGCTGCCGTTTATGATTATTCTGTATGAGATTCAGAAATACAAACGAGTTAACATAAAGTTCTTATTGCCGTTTTTTCTTATATCATTATTCTATATTTTTATCAGACAGCTTATTGTAATGCCTGGCGCCGGTTCTGATATCTCAATATACAATCGTTTCATTACCTCTTCTGTCATAATTGCAAAGTATATTTACACCTTTTTATTCCCGTTTGATCTTAAAGTGCTCTATGATATTCAACCTTTAAACTCACTATTTGATATCGAGGTGTTGTTTTCAATATTTGTTCTGATAACCATTGTTCTATTAACTGTTTATTCTTATAAAAAAGACCAAAAAGCTTTTTTCGCGATCTTGTGGTTTTTTGTTATCCTCTTGCCAGCGGCAAATATACTGGTAGTTATCAAACCCCAGATGATGTCTTTAAGGTATCTCTACATCCCCTCATTCGGGCTTGCAATGCTTTTAGGCATTTATTTTGACAAGTTGTCTCCCAGACTAAAATTCATTCCGATTATCATCATCATGCTATTTTCGATCAAGACTGTTACACAGAACAAATACTGGCATGATGAAATTACCCTTTATGGCAAGATGGTCAGCGATGCGCCGGCCTCTGCGCTGGCAAGGAATAACCTTGGGGTCGCTTTTCTTGAGGCAAACATGCCATTGAAAGCGCTTCCTGAGTTTGAGCAGGCTGTTCGCCTTGATCCGGCATATGGATTTGCTTTTTTTAATCTTGGCAGTACATATCAGACACTCGGCATATTCGACAAGGCGGTATTCTATCTGCAGAAGGCAATCGGGATCAACCCTTCAGATTCAAGGGCGTATAACAGTCTTGGTGTAATATACAAAAAAATGGGTCTTTATCAGGAATCTTTATACGAATTCAATCAAGCGATTGCTGCCAATAGCCGCAATTATGAGGCCCACTACAATCTGGCAAATCTCCTGTTTTCCATGGGACAGGAGAGAGACGCCTTTCCGCACTATATCGAATTTATCAGATTAGCTCCTTCAAAATATAATGCCATGAAATTATCGATTAAGAAAATGCTCGCCGACAGAGGCATAGCCTTACAATAATCCTGTTCATCACCCGGTTTTTACTTTATCACTCCCGAATATTTATAATAGGCTGCGCAGCTTCCCTCTGTACTGACCATGCAGGCGCCCACAGGATGCTCGGGCGTGCATGTCTTGCCGAAGAGCCGGCAACCGGTCGGTATGATTTTCCCTGTGAGAACCTGGCCGCACTGGCAGCCTTTCGGCTCCTGGCCGTCTGCTACTTCAATGTTCAATACTCTGTTGATATCCCAGCGTTTTTTCTCTTCCCTTAATTTCAGGCCGCTTAGGGGTATTACTCCTATGCCCCTCCAGTTTGCGTCACATGGCTCAAAGTACTCGTTAATAAGCGACACAGCCTTTTGATTGCCTTCCTTTTTTACTACCCTTGTATACTGTATCTCTATTTCTGCCCTTCCGGAAGCTATCTGCTCCAGAAGCATCATGACAGATGCAAGAATATCATCTGCCTCAAATCCTGTTACGGCAGACGCTATTTTGTAATCAGATGCAATAAACTCATATGGTTTTGTCCCGATAATCGCGCTTACATGGCCGGGAAGTATAAATCCGTCTATCTTCAGATCAGGGAAACCGAGAAGGGCCTTAAGAGCAGGCGGGACTATCTTGTGCGCAGAATATATATAAAAATTTTTAAGCCCCATTCTTTCTGCTTCGGATAGTGTTCCGGCAACAGCAGGTATCGTCGTTTCAAACCCTGTTGCAAAAAAAACGACCTTTTTATCCTTGTTTTCTGCAGCGAGCTGCAATGAATCCATAGGTGAATAGACTATTTTGATATGGGCGCCTTCTGCCTGTGCATGAAAAAGGGACTGTTTTCTGCTGCCGGGCACTCTCATCATGTCGCCAAAAGTAGAGAGTACGCAATTGTCGAGTTTCGAAATTGCAATGGCATAATCCACGTCTTTTATAGGGGTAACGCACACAGGGCATCCCGGGCCGCTCAGGAGGCTGATTTCTTTCGGTATGACCCCCCTGATTCCATGCCTGAATATTGCTACCGTATGTGTGCCGCACACCTCCATGAGGTTCACCGGTCTTCCGATAGAATTCATCAGGCTTTTTATCTTCTCAACTGTCTTGTTCATTTGCACTCCTTTATATTGATTAAATTAATTGCATTAATCTAATTATTCTCACTCTATCCCCGCCTTTAACCTCTCTCTGATTATATATGCCTGGCCAAGGGATATTCCAGCGTCATTCGCAGGCACTTTATCGTGTGTATGCACTGTCATGCCTATTGATTGAAGCCTTGCAATAGTCCTTTCCAGGAGATATATATTCTGGAAAACACCTCCGCATAGGACAATGTCTTTTATAGAATTCAACGATGAAAGCTTTTCTGTAACCCTCACAATGACAGTGACAATAGTATTATGGAATCTTGATGAAATAATGCCTTTATCTTCTTTTCTCTGCAAATCATCTATAATCCTTAAAAAAGTATGTGAAAAATCGATCTCCATGGTATCTCTGAACTTTATATCAACAGGATAATCATCAGCCACATCAGGTCTTGTTATGGATTCAAGGGCAATCGCTGCCTCACCCTCAAAAGTATTTCTGTCACATAACCCTATCAGGGCAGATACTGCATCGAACAGCCTTCCGGCGCCTGATGACAGGGGAGAAAATTGTCTGTTACCTGCTATCTTCAGGATATCCTGAATCCTGTCTTCGCCGTACTTATCAATGAAATTGATGGATTTGAGGTAATGTATCGTTTCATCACCGGCGATAGCCTTAATATAGCTTACAGCTATCCTCCACGGCTCTTTTACAGCTCCCTCGCCTCCGGGAAGCGGAATATATTTAAAATGGCCCGCCCTCCTGAACCCTTTTATATCAGCTATGAGGATTTCCCCTCCCCACAGGTTTCCATCTGTGCCGTATCCGGTTCCGTCAAAGGATATCCCTATGACCTTGTCCTTCAGCCCTTTTTCCGCCATTACAGAGGCAACATGGGCATAATGGTGCTGGACCGGGATCTTTTTGATGTTGTCCTGTCTCAATGCCCATTGCGTGGATAAATACATCGGATGGAGGTCATAGGCAAGGGCCTCCGGTTTTACCCTGTAGACAGCTTTCAGGTTTTTAAGACTTTCCTCAAAAAACTGCAATGTCTCATAGTTCTCCATATCCCCGATATGCTGACTCGGTATCGCAAAGCTCCCTTTTGTAAGAGTGAATATATTTTTTATATCAGCGCCGCATCCGAGCACCTCGGGGCCGTCATCATGCAACTGTACCGGATCCGGCACATATCCCCTCGAACGACGGATGAAGGATAGTGACGCCGTGTTGCTCATTAATCGTACGACTGAATCATCAACCCGCATGAAGATGTCCCTGTTGTGAACAAGAAATGCATCTGCAATATCCGAGAGTTTGGAAACAGCCTCATTATTATCAATAACTATCGGTTCCTCCGAGATATTCCCGCTTGTCATGACAAGGGCATCGAAGTTGGCAATCCCACTTGTCCCCACTTTAATAAAGGGGGGTAAGGGGGGATTACCTGTATTGTTCTTTGCTTCATCCATGGGATAATAAAACAACAGATAGTGCAGTGGTGTATACGGCAGCATAAAACCTATACACGGATTTTTCGGAGAGATATCTTCAGGTAAATTATTTTTTATTTTATTTAATAAAACAATAGGTCTTTTATTCGAAACAAGAACCTTCTCTTCTTCTCCGGATACTTCACAGAATTTTCTGATTGTTTCAATATCAGGCGCCATCAGGCCAAACGGCTTGTTGCTCTTTCTCTTTTTCAGTCTCAGTCTCTTCACCGCATCTTCATTCGTTGCATCACAAGCTATGTGGAACCCCCCTAATCCCTTAATAGCGACTATAAAACCTTGTTTCAATAATCTGATTGTTTCTTTAATCGGGGATCTGCTTTGCACAAATCCCCCCTTACCCCCCTTTGCTAAAGGGGGGATGGGGGGATTGCTTATTATTGTTTTTACCTGCGATCCCCTTTTTTCATTTTTTACTATCAACTGCACCTGAGGCCCGCATACAGGGCATGCATTCGGCTGGGCATGAAACCTTCTGTCTCCAGGGTTATAGTATTCTCCCTGACAATCAGGGCACATATTGAAAACAGACATGGTCGTGTTAGGCCTGTCATACGGAATGGATCTTGTTATGGTATATCTGGGACCGCAGTTTGTACAGTTGATGAAAGGATATAGGTGACGCCTGTCATTATTATCGAGCATCTCTCTCAGGCAATCCCCGCATATTGATACATCTGAGGAAATGAGGGTGAAACTCCCTTCATCCTCGCTTTCCATAATCTGAAAATCCTGATAGCCGTGATACTCCATGGGGACTACATCGATACTCATGATCTGCGAGAGAGGCGGCGCTTCTTTGGGAAGCCTGTCGATAAAGACAGGGCTGTTCTCCCCTTCGATCTCGACAGTTACTCCTCCGGATGAATTAATGACATACCCTTTGAGGTCTAAAGATTTAGCGAGGTTGTAAATAAATGGCCTGAACCCGACACCCTGGACAATGCCCCTGACTAATATCTTTGTTCTGTGGTCCATTTGTTAACTATGAAAATCTGCATTTTTGAGGATAGGTTAAAAAAACAGAGGGGTCAAGGATTCGAGGGTTCAAGGGTTATTTTCTATGATGGTTATTGTACACGTGAATCCTTGACCCCTTGATCACTTTTTTACTTTACTAACGATTTTAACCAGTCTATCCATTCACTGATCCCTTCACCGGTCTTGCACGAGACCTCGAATACCTTCAATTTCGGGTTCAGGGATAATGAATCTTTCTTCATCTTGCCTATATCTGCATTTGTGTATGGAAGGAGGTCTATCTTGTTCAGGACTAAAGCCGATGATTCCTGGAACATCAAGGGATATTTAAGCGGCTTGTCATGTCCTTCTGCCAAACTGAGGAGCATAATCTTCATATCCTCTCCAAGATTAAATTCAGCCGGACATACAAGATTCCCTACGTTCTCTATAATAAGCAGGTCAAGGTCTTTCAGAGGAAAATCATCCATCACTTCTCTTATCATGTTTGCATCCAGATGGCATCCCCCGCCGGTGTTTATCTGGACAACCGGAATGCCGAGCTTTTCTATCCTCTCAGCATCATCTGTCCCGGCGATATCGCCTTCTATGACGCCTATCTTTATTTTTCCATCCAATTCCTTGATTGTCCTCTCGATGAGAGATGTCTTGCCGGCTCCGGGACCGCTCATGATATTCACAACAAAAACTTTCGCTTCATCAAATATCTTCTTGTTCCCGGCTGCTATCCTGTCATTCGCCTCCAGAATATTGGTAACAACCTTAACCTTCACTACCTTGGACCTCCTTTAAGATTCATCAGAAAACCTCTATCTCGTCGATGTTTAATTCCCGTCCTGTTTCTATCCGGAACGTTGTTTTTCCGCACAATGGACATGCGATCACATATGCCTCTTCTACTGTGAAATTACTGCTGCAGCTTTCACAAAAACCGCCGACAGGAATTTCTTCAATTGTCAGGACAGCCTTCTCAGCGATAGTACCGGTCTTCAGCGCTTCGAAGGCAAATTGGAGAGAATCAGGCACGACGCCGGAAGCTTTACCTATCTTGACTCTTATTGACTCTATACCCTTATAGCCCTGTTTTATACAGTTGTCTATTGCAATCTCGAGCATCCCCTGAACAATAGAAACTTCATGCATTCGGTTCCTGAGACAGTTTCTCTTTTTCTTTTGTGTAAGCTTCCTTGCCTGCCTCAATAGCAGTTGTTATGATAGATTTCTTCTCCTCATAAAGATCCTTGCCTTTATCAATACCGGTTGTCACCTTCTCCTTGACTTCTCCGACATACCCCATGGCCTTCTCTTTAACGTCATCAGATAAATCTTTTATCTTTTGCCTTGTCTCCCGGCCGGATTGGGGCGCCAAAAGTAACGCAAAACCAGCGCCCACTAATCCTCCAAGTAAAAACGAAAGCAATATACTCCCTGAACCATAGCCGCATTCCTCTCTCATTTTTTGCCTCCTATCTTCGAAAAAAGATTTTTCAATAAAAATTCAAGGCCGGTTTTAATACCTGCCCTCAGTCCTGAAGCTGTTATAGCTGTTGTTGACGCCACATTCTCTATGAGATTGCTCACACTCCTTATATTCAGCCCAACATCCCTGACCGAACTTGACAAAGTCTTCACGTCAGTTGTCACTTCATTTATATCTTCAGATACATTTCTTAAGCTTCTTAGTGTTTGCTGTAATTCTTCAAGCGCAGGTTTAAGAGATTCGTCCGTTGTCTTGATAAGTTCATTTAAGGAACGCACTGTTTTTTTCAGATCAAGGATTAATGAGATAACAAATCCTGCCATTGCAACTACTGCCAATGCTATTATTGCCAGTATAATCTGGTTCATGAGATTTATTATACCAGATTAAAGAAGAGTTAGAAATAAAAATTCATAATATCCTATAATATCCAGTAACTTTATTGGTGTCTGTGTATAAAGTTGATATTTTAACACCCTCCCCAACCCTGCCCGACGGACGGCAGGCGGGCCCTCCCCTCAAGGGAGGAGCGAATATAGTACCCTCTCCCTTGAGCAACTGTGATTTTTGTCAAGGGATTGGTGGTGTTGGGCAAGTTGAATAATCAGCTTGCCACGGGATTCGATTTTTCATTATTGAATTGAGAATGACCAATAACTTTCTCATACAGGCTG
>VGWX01000011.1 GCA_016873615.1 Nitrospira sp.
CAGGGCGACCTTTGGGCGACGTCAGTTTTGTGGAGAGATTGGAGAGTGTTTCGGGCAGACCGTTACGGCGTCGAAAACCCGGCCCAAAGACAAAAGGCAAGGAGAATTAAGTATGGTGTCCCCGGAACTAAGACCTCGGATGAAGTTGGTTTTATGAATGTAAAACCTTGCTGTGATGAACATGATAAGTGTTATGGCTGTGAGGGTAAGGCCGCTGGTAAATCTAAAAGGCGATGTGATTTTGAATTTTGCATTTGCGTTCTCTTTAAGAATATACAAGCGTCTCCAGCGCTTCCCCCATTGAATGCCCTCACGTACTGTTATTCAGTCATCCTTTTTGGCGATGACGCCTTTAAGAAAGGACGCCTGTAGTCCTTGCGCGATTATTTAAAAGTGATCTTCCGATTTGTTAGAGGGATAATTCTCATAGTTGTGGGACCACTAATTACTTTTCTATTGATTGTTTCCTTGCAGATCCCAGAAAATGAGATCAGTCCTTCTATTGTAAAGAAGTCGATCTTAGTCCTTGGGTCGATAACAATTCTAATTAGCTTAATCGGACATGTCTTCGTGAAGATTTTTTCCAAAGGCTTGATTGTGACGGTAACGCTTTCGGAGATCGTCTATCTCTTCGTTTTTTCTTTTTACGCTCTTAGTGACCCTGCCAATTGGCAGGAGAATTTGATGTGGTTGCCTATAATGATAATTTCTGTAGCGGCTATATCACTCCCTATGGCTATCTCCATTTCTTATGGTACTGGCAGTATCGTCAAGACACTGAGAAACAGGCAACAAGAAACTAAAGAGGCTGGGTTGTCTTGACGTTTATCCTTTCCTCACCTGCTCGCGTTTACTGGGGAATTCCGGGGACAGTATACTTAATTCTTGACTTGGTACTTAGTAATCCATAGTATAACCGCATGGCAAGAATCGCACGGATTGTGGCCGCCAACCTTCCGCATCATATAACTCAGCGTGGTAATCGCAGGCAGAAGACTTTTTTTCAAGACGAAGACTACCGGTTGTATCGAAGCCTTATGGCAGAGTGGTGTAATAATGGAGCAGGGGGCACAGGGTCAAATCTTCATTGTTCACAAGTGAAGACTTGATAACGGAAATGGGACAGGCCATAACATGCCGCTAAAAGAGTTTTCCTGCAAACAATGCGGAAGCTGTTGCTTGTTTTTCTATATCCATATAGATATAATTAACAATAGGAGCGGATAGGAAGTGAAACCATTATTCTGGGTGGCGTCAGCCAAAAAGGATCTTCTGGAAATGCCGGATCAAGTGGTCGATCTTGTTGGCTATGCTCTGTATTTGTCGCAGTGCGGCCTTAAGCATCCTCAAGCCAAGCCGCTCAAGGGGTTTGGGTCAGCCGGAGTATTGGAGGTGGTGGAAGATGATGACGGGAATGCCTATCGTGCTGTGTATACCATCAGATTCAGTAACAGAGTCTATGTTTTGCACTGCTTCCAGAAGAAATCACGAAAGGGTATTGAGATGCCGAAACAAGATATGGATTTGATAGAGGCGAGGCTGAAACTGGCCCGCCGCCATTCGGAAGGAGCAGAAAGATGAAAGAAATCGAAAAAGGCAGCGCAAATGTTTATGCAGATCTTGGCATGACTGATGCGGGAGAAATGCTGGTCAAGGCTCAATTGGCGACCAAGATTGCCGAGATTATCAAGCACCGTAGAATGACGCAAGTGCAGGCAGCAGAACTGCTCGGCATGCCTCAGCCGAAGCTCTCCAATATGCTGCGCGGACGGTTTCACGGCATTTCGGAAGCCAAGATGCTGGAGTGCCTGACTAAGCTGGGCCGTGACGTGCAGATCGTGATTAAGACGGCGTCCAGATTGCGCAAGACCGGCCATGTATCAGTGCTCTCTGCTTGATTTAATGCTTTTGCTACGAATTATGGAGCGCGTGTAGGAAAACCGGATAGGGCCAGGCTTGACTATTGACTTTTGAAGATACGGAAAGAGACAGCACTTTTTTTTAATGAATAATACTGCCGCTAAAAGGTTGAAAAAATGCCTATGGAAAATTGTATGGGCAGAAAGGTCCGCAGTCCGAAGAGGTGTATCTCTCTGGCCAGGATGAGGAGATAGGGATATTGTATCTCTCCGAGCGGACGTAGCATAGTCCCTAATAGAGTCCCTGCTGCAGTTATATCTTTCCCTGTCGAATAGATGGCAGCATCGAGGTATCCCTGATGGTAAATAATAAACCTTCCATATGAGATGTCTGTATCTTGAGGTCGTCCGCGATAATCTAATGGTTTCTGGAGCACTTCAACATATGCTCCCTGATCTGTGTTTTTAGCGCTGATGATAGTTCCGCCGAGTATAACCGTTTTATCTGTATATTGCTCCGGCGTCTTAAAGAGGGCAGCCGGGCTTAACTCCTTGTCGACCTGTTCCAGCATGCTTTGAGAAACAACATGGGCGCAGCCATTCATAATAAAAAAAATGATGATCAATAAATGTATCTTTTTCATATATATATTATAGATTGGAAGAACGGTTTTAAGGAGAATTATTGCAAGTCGTTAACCCAAAAAATGCAATAAACCACAGAGTGCACAGAGGAATGTAATTAAGTTATAGGGGAAAAACAGATTTCAGGCTCTTTCTCTGTGCACTTTTTCATGCAGAAAATGATTTATAATTTCTAAGAAATATCTATACAGAGAACACAGAGAAGTATTTAAAAATAAGGAAGTTTTGAAATTATTATATTTGTTTCTGTGACCTCTGTGGTTTTTTAAATGCAGTTTCCGGATTAAAAATAGTAAACCCTGCTAAGTCCATTTGACCTGCTCTTTAGTAATCGCTACAATATGACTAAATGCAATATAGTTAAGGTCTGATTTAAAAAATGGCAAAGACAGCGGGTATTATCATAATCGGCGATGAGATCCTTTCCGGAAAGGTTCAGGATTATAATTCTTTTTTTATGGCCCAGGAACTCTGGTCTCATGGAGTGCGATTAAGCCGTATATCGATCATACCCGATGATATTGATCAGATAAGCGAAGAAGTCAGAAACTTTTCTCAAAGGTTTGATTATGTTTTTACCTCTGGAGGCATCGGGCCAACACACGATGATGTAACCATAGAAGGCATATCAAAAGCATTTGATATCAACCCTGTCGTTAATGCTACATTAAGAGACATTCTCGAAAAAAAGCAGGGGCATCTGTCGCCGGAACAACTGAAAATGGCAGAAGTGCCTGATGGTTCTGAGCTTTTCAGCGACGGCACACTCTCTTTCCCTCTTATTAAATTCAGAAATATCTTCATCTTTCCGGGCATACCGCAACTGCTCAGAAAAAAATTTATCGCAATAGAAAAGTTGTTTAATGAGCCCATTATATACCTTAAAAAGGTCTACCTCAATGAATCCGAGTCCATGGTTGCGCCTGTTTTAAATGAGATTGTAAAACAGTATGTAAATGTCAAAATAGGCTCATACCCTGTGATTGACCAGATTGAATATACTGTCATGGTAACATTGGAATCTCTGGATAGGGAAAGCCTTAACGCAGCTTCTGAAAATCTTCTGAAAAGCATCCCTGATGAAAAGCTTATAAGGGTTGAGTAAAACCCTTTCAGTTGAAAATTATTCCCGACACATATATTTCTCCGGGATCAGTCGGCATTCTTCAGCCATAATACTTGTTGAATATATCATCAAATGCTGAAGAGATTTTAATGAATGCATGTAAAACATCGGGATCAAAGTGGTCAGGCAACGTCTGGATATCCCCCTGTGTGATTATCGTAAAAGCCTTTTGATGGTCAAAGGGAGGTTTATATGGCCGCCGGCTCCTTAGCGCATCATAAATGTCACAGATCATAATTATTCTCGCTTCGATGGGTATATCCTGTCCTTTCAGGCTTCCCGGGTATCCTGTCCCGTCCCATCTTTCGTGATGGTTAAGGGCGATTGAAGCAGACATCTGTATCATCGGATATGCTGATCCGGAGAGAATCTTCGAACCGATTGTAGTATGCCGCTTGATAATTTCGAATTCTCCCTGCGTGAGATATCCCGGCTTTAAAAGTATTTCGTCAGGGATACCGATTTTCCCAATGTCATGCATGGCGCTTGCCAGGGTAATTTTCTCTATAAAGTCTGAAGGCATTCCCATCCTCTCTGCAATGATGTTTGCATAAATCCCTATGCGTGATATATGTTTTCCTGTGTGATCATCCTTGGATTCGGCAGCTGCGGTCAGCCGCATTATCATCTCATTGTTCATATTGCTGATCATTGACAGGGCATGTGATAACTCCTTTGTCTTTTCCTGTATGGTGTTCTCAAGCTTTCTTTCATACTGCTGTTCAACCCATATAAGCCTCTGTACTTTAACGTTGATTCCTTCCTGAGAGAGAAAACTGACGAGTCCATCGCCAGATGACTTTTGGGGGAGCTGATCTGAACTCCCTCCAAGAAGATGACTGACAGACGAATATTTCATATCAAGTTTTTTTGCTGCCTCGTCCAGGATCATGATATAGGTGATCATGTAAATAGAGCTGATTGAAAAATAAAAAAGCGCAGGGGCTATCCATACATTAAAAGCGGTGAAAAGAAAAAATACTGAGACTGTTATGATAATAAGGGTGAATACCCATAATATGGCAGCCTTTTTTTCACTCAACCTTATGAACAAAAAAAGACAAACAACAGAAAAAATGATTGCCAAAAGCCATTTGATCCATCCATCTGTTTCCTGAATGGAGTTCCTATCAATAAGGTTGTTCAGTATATTTGCATGCACTTCTGCCCCCGGCATTTTATTCCTCTCCTGGCTGAAAGGAGTTGCAACCATATCAACAATGCCCGGCGCTGTCAGACCTACCAGAACAGACTTGCCGCTGAAAAAGTCCGGAGGGTATTTATCAGAAATTATGTCGGAAATTGAGATATACTGGAATGTCCCTGGCTTCCCATAATAATTTATCTTGTGAGAATCCGTTTGCAATATGGAGGTTGAAGGTTTCTTATGAGTCTTCAATGGCATTTCCTGCCGGCTTAAGGGGGTGCTTGTTATGCTTTCGTACATGGCTGATGTCAGGGAAGGCAAGCGAAGATCCTTAAAATAAAGGGTGTGAAATACTTCTCTTGCAACGTTATCAACCCCCTGTTCTATATGAACATGACCGGTCCTGTATGGAGACAATGATTCCAAAGGCTTTGTTATATTCAATCCGCGGTCGATGTACAGGGGCAGGATAACCCTGCCGTGCCTCTTAATAGCAGCTGCAAGCATGGCGTCGTTATCTGACGGTTCAGCCAGAATCATATCAAAACCTATAACCTCAGCCTGCTGCATTTTATCAATGAGCCTGGCATAGTGAATCCTTTTTAAAGGCCATCTGCCTAATTGTTCGAGAGATTTTTCATCTATGGCAGCAATGATAATTTTATCAGAAGGTTTATGACTGCCGCGGATTCTGAAAGACGTATCATAAATATACGCATTAATTCCTTCGAAGAGGCCGAGATATTCCAGAAAAAAAATGGCAAGGAGAGCGGAGATGGCTATGGCGAAAAACCCTGTTTTTTTAATATATACCGGGGTCAAAATCTCTTCTCCATGCAGATGCTAAAAAGAATATGAAAAAATCATCGTGTCCGGATATCCGGCAGCGCCGGAGCAGAAGGTGCGATAGAAAAGCTCAGGATATCACACCATTCACCCTGATAATCATCTTTGGCGATTGAACTGATCCTGAAATAATAGGTTTTAAAATCAAGTTTTGTGGTCTCATACTGCAGCTCCCGGATATTATTCCTTGTTTCAATTATTCTATTAAACTCCTTATCTTCAGCAATCTGTACATGATATTGAACTGCATCATTAACCCTCAACCATTTCAATGTAAGAGATTTTTCTCTATATACTGTTTTATCGACAGGAGACTCTATAAATGGAGGCATTGGGTTTGCCCTCACCTTGATTGGAGTTGCATCTGAAGGCAATCCCTCAAGTCCAAGCTCGTCTATGCTTCGGCTTTGCAAAAAATATTGACCGTCATCTATTTCAAAGAGCTTGAACGGATCAGCAGGTTTTATAATCTGCTCCTTCAGAATATCCTTAAAATCGCTGTCTTTCGAAAAACTAATTCTGTAAAATACAGCGCCCTCAATCTTTCCAAACTCAAAATTAAGCGGGATATTTTTATAAATTGGGATTGGATTCATCAGCGCTGGCGGGGGGAGAAGTTTTTTCGGGGACATGGGCGGCGCTCCTTTTTTAACGAGAGTTCCTTCGCCTTCCTGCAATTTCACTTTCTGGCCCATCCCTTCAATATCCACAATGCCTTTCAGCACTTCAGATCTTGTAGATTCAGTCGAATCGACAGAAGTTCTGAAAACCGTGCCTCTGACTGCACATATGGAAGAAGGTGTGTCTATCTCAAACCTGGATTCCCGTCCGGTAGCGCTCTTGATTTTTGTGATGGTTCGTCCGGCTCCCAGAAACCATTTATACAGAGTGTGTTTGCCTTCCATTTTTCTGGCAGCAGACAAGCCTGAATTCGAATTCGGGCTTTGGAGATAGGAATCTCCATTTTCAAAGACAATTTCAATTATGCCCTCATCACCTGTTCTTATCCTGCTGCCCTCTTTTAGCCGGTCATTGAGAAGGAGGGGGGTCCATTCCCTGCTTTCTCCTGACTGGACCTCCACATTGCCCTTTATAAAATTAACTGTACCATCAGAGGATGCCCATTTTAACAGGCTCATGGGAATGAGAACTACCTGCCCTGGATAAATCAAATCAGGGTTTTCTATGCGATTTATTTCAGCAACGGCGCGCCATTTGGCGGGATGTGCAAGGTATTTCTTCCCGATATTAATAAGGTTATCGCCTTTTTGCACTACTACCTCCACAGCAGGTTCATCATACGCATGGGCACATATGCAGATAAAAGAGAAAAGAATACAAGATAAAATTAAAGCAAAAGATTTTTTAGGTATTTCTATCTTCATTCAAGCATTCTCTTTATTGAGTCTTTTTCAGTTCGAGCCTATTAATCTGACTCAGGAATTTAAAGCATATTGACTGACTGCCAATAAGTCTAAAATTATTTTATCACAAAAAAAATGATATTGATATTCAATGTAGCATTTTGTCTCAAAAACACCTTTGGTCTGCACGAAAGCCTTTGGATGCTACTTAAGATGAATATTTCTGGGAGGCGGCGGAACAATAATGAAAGGTCTGGTATCTGAAAAAGGGCCTTCTTTTCCATCTTTTGATACTGCGCATACCTTAATGTAGTAAGTTCCGTAATCAAGGTTCCTGATCTGGATAGAGGTGCCAGGAACCAGGGTATTTTCGTAGAAGATATATTTAAAAGCCCTGTCTCTTGCAAGGATAAGATGGTAATTTGCTGCACGCGGGACCTGGCTCCATTTAACTTCCGTATCATGTATATCCCTGAATTCTGATATCTCTTCAGGTAAAATTATGTAAGGAGCCTGAAGTTTAAGGCTTAACTCGTAGACCTGCACCGCAGAAAATTTACCTGCCGGGCCATTTGGATCCAAAGGCCTCGTACGTACATAGTATATTCCTGATGCATCTGGCTGGGGGAAGGCAATCTCGGGCCTTCCGCAATTCTGATCAATAATTATTTGCTGAAACTCTCTGTCTCTGGCCATTTGAAACTGATAGATAATCCCTTCTCCCAGATTTTTCCATCTGAGATGCACCATTTCTCCAGTATTGGAAATTGCCTCCCCTTTGGATGCAGCTATCAAGGGGTTATCCGCAGCAGATGAGTGGGATACAGGCAAAACAATTGCATAAAATGAAGAGCATATTATACAAGAGAAAATATTCAGTAATTTCATTGAATATCTCATAGCCTTATATGAATTATACTAAAAAATGGAAAAGAAAAGAGTAAAGAAGTCAGATGCCGGGAACAGCAGCATGATCTCTATTTTTCAAAAAGTTTTCTGTATTGACCATACCCTTCTTTTTCAAGGTTGTTCTTTGGTATAAAGCGCAGCGCAGCAGAGTTCATGCAGTAACGGAGACCTGTTGGCGCTGGTCCGTCAGAGAATACGTGTCCAAGGTGCGAATCACCATGCCTGCTTCTTATTTCAGTCCTGTTCATAAAAAAGCCCTTGTCTTCTTTTTCAACGATATTTGAAGGTTCAAGTGGTTTGGTAAAGCTCGGCCATCCTGTACCCGAGTCGTACTTGTCAATTGAACTGAAAAGGAGTTCTCCTGATACGATATCCACGTAAATGCCGTCCTTTTTATTGTCCCAGTATTCGTTGTCAAATGGATTTTCCGTTCCGTTTTCCTGAGTTACCTTAAACTGCAGAGGGGTTAATTCCCTCTTTAGATCATCTCCTGAAGGCTTCTGTTGTATTTTATTGTCGCTCATCTGCTTTTTCTCCTCCTTGCCCCATACTTTTTCCAGATATTGATCACGGCCGGAGTTGTAACGATAAAATTTATATCGTATGGGATTCTTTTTATTGTAATCCTGATGGTATTCTTCTGCTGTGTAAAATTCACCAGCGGGAAGGATTTCGGTGACAATCGGTTTGTTAAATCTGCCGGATTTCTGCAAGTCATCCCTGGATTTCTCAGCACGTTTTTTCTGTTCTTCAGAATGATAAAAAATCACTGATCTGTATTGTGATCCCCTGTCCACAAACTGTCCATTGGGGTCTGTAGGATCTATCTGCCGCCAGAAAACATTTAAAAGCTCTTCGTAAGTAATTTTAGAAGGATCGAACATTATCTGGATGGCTTCAACATGCCCTGTGCCTCCGGCAGACACTTCTTTGTATGTCGGGTTTTTTTCCTGCCCTCCTGTATACCCGGACAGAACTTCTTTTACGCCTTGCAGCTTCTCAAACGGTAGTTCCATGCACCAGAAACAACCACCGGCAAAAGTTGCCTTTTCAAGATTCCCCTTTGGTCTATCAGGGCTTTTATTCCCGTCATCCTGCGCACATGCAAGACATACTGTTCCGAGAGTGATTATACATAACATATATAGAGACTTGCTTATTATCATGTTAATCTCCTTTTTTCTGCTCCTGATTGTTACACGCATAGTATATATATTATATAATATATATAGCATTTAATTAATTAAAGCAGAAACGATCTTACAGATGCAGCTGGAAGTGAGATTAAATGGTAAAGGCTGGTAAGTGCTTGATTTATATGGTAGGCGCGAGGGGTATTGAACCCCTGGCCTCTTCCGTGTCAAGGAAGCGCTCTCCCACTGAGCTACGCGCCTGCAAGAGCTTATAAAATAACATTTTCACCCTCATTCCTGCAACTTATTTATACTCAATGTCAGCAACGAAATAAAAATGAACACCAATTGATATCCATTAATATGAGCCTTAAAAAATAAAAAAGGATTCAGCAGGGGACATCGACAGGTAATCATTAATCTGTTCAGTTGCATTGTTTGTCATAGCGGAAAGGCAAACGTCACTGGATTCCGGCTCAACACACTGCCGGAATGACGGCACCACAGTAAACCCTAAGAAGTTATAAGAAAGATATTTTATTTAGCCCCTGTCCCGAAAACTATCAGGACAGGGGCTATTCTATATGACCGGATGGTTACTGTAATTAATCAAGCACTGTATGGAACATGGAACAGATGAGCTGTCTGTATCGAACAAAATTGCTGAATATTTATTGCCGACCTTCCCGACAAAACAATTCGTACTGCACTGTAATCATAACTGTGCCAGAAATTCTATTTTTGGCAAGAGGAAGAGGTCCTGCTTTGATGGTACTCTCCCAATTAGTTGATGTGTATGCTCTGCCATTGCTTTCTACCATGGTACAAGGGGTTCCTGAATCGGCATTTGTAAAGACAACTGTTGTGCCCGGCGGTATAGGAGATGCTTCCCGCGGTACAGTCTTTGTAACAGTTGCATAACCACTTGCGATTCTATTACTTTCTTCGCATTTAAAGTTTGTGGTTCCAGCTTGTACTGTTTTCTCAACGGTGGTAATTACAGCGGCGCAGTCCGCTACAAAAACTTCATTATCAGTATTATTAGGATCGAGAATGAAATGGCAAAAATTATTGTTTGTCTCCATCCTTGGGTCAGCGGATGCGATAGCGACAAATAGCAGATGCGTAGCAACCAGTAACAGTGAAAAAACAATTCCTTTTTTCATTTCTCATTAGCTCCTTTCTTAAATAGTTTAATCATCCGGCTACCATGTTCCATATGATCCCCGGGTAATGTGGTCCAGCCTCTCATGCCAGAGCAGTTCCCTCCCAATCCAAACTTTCCAGAAAATTTTGATCTTGTCAACTGTTAAATGAAAATGTTTGATTTTTTATTTTATTTGTACTAACCTTATTCTTAATGTTAATCAATAAGAGGATTACCTGAGGACAGGATGGACGGCACCAGACGGTATAAGAGATTCAAAGTAGATGTTATGGAGATTAGCGGCAAGATGGTGCTTGCCAAATATGTGAAAATTAATGATATAAGCATCGGGGGTGTTTCTCTGCAGACAGAAAGAATGATGCGGATAGGCAGTGAGTATGCTCTCAAAATAGAGGGGAGAGGCAGGGTATTGTCTGTAAGTGGCATTGTCGTATGGTCTTTGCTGGGTGAAAGCATAAGTGATTCAGAGGGAAATATTATTCCGTTATATACAGCCGGGATGAAGTTTACCGACGGTTCATCTGAAAAGGAAAAAGAAATTGCAGATTTTCTTGAGGCGAATAAGCGGGATTCTGACAGAAAAGTGGATATCAAAAAACCCGACGGCGGCAGGCTTTATGTAAGGATTTGCATTGAAGATCCGGAAAAAGCCGTCCTGCATTTTCAGGAAAATTATAAAGTAAAAAACCTCAATCTCGGGGGGATGCTCATTGAGAGCGAACATGTATTGGAAATAGACAGCAAATTACCTATGGAGATGACCCTTCCCGATGACAGGTCTATCCTGTTTTTGGGAAGGGTTGCTTATTGCCGGTTGATAGAACAAGAGGATCTTGTGCACTATGATATAGGGGTAGAGTTTGTTGATATGCCGGAGCAAAGCGGGATAAAATTGGGAGAATTTATCAGGCTGCTCGACAATATGGGTATGAGTTCTTCATCTCAATAACCAATGCATATGGCATGTTTTTAGTTAATTTTCAGAACATTTCCAGGGAAGAAAAGAAATAAGGTATCTCATAGGAGGCCGATTCCTTTGAATCCGAGCCGTGAATGATATTGTGCTCTATGTCGGAAGCAAAGTCTGCCCTGATTGTTCCGGGCGCCGCATCTTTTGGGTTCGTTGCTCCCATAATTTCCCTTACCTTGCTGATTGCATTCTCTCCTTCGACAACGACAACAACAATAGGGCCCTCTGACATAAAACCGGTAAGAGTGTCATAGAACGGTCTCTCCTTGTGTACGATATAAAATCCCTTTGCATCGTCCACTGACATCCTGAGCATCTTCAAGGCTGCAATCCTGAGACCTTTCTGCTCAAACCTTTTTATGACTTCGCCGATCAGATTTTTCTTTACTCCGTCCGGCTTAACAATTGATAATGTTCTTTCCATATTCCCTCCCTCTATATGCCTAAATTCTTTATCAGTTTTCTGACAGATTCACAGGATTTTTTGAACTGTGACTTTTCTTCCTTTGTCAATTTGATCTCAACAATCCTCTCAACCCCTTCTTTGCCGAGTATGACCGGCGCGCCAACATAAATATCTTTCACTCCATATTCTCCGTTAAGAAAGGCTGTACAGGGCAGCATCCGTTTTTCATCAAGCAGGATGGACTTTATCATCTGAAAAGTGGAAGCTGCGGGTGCATAATAAGCGCTTCCAACTTTCAGCAGGGCAACGATTTCTGCTCCGCCGTTCCTTGTCCTTTCTATCAATGACGCAATTTTCTTTTTCGGCAGGAGTTCTGTTAATGGTATGCCTTTCACTGTTGTAAACCTTGGCAATGGCACCATATCATCACCATGTCCGCCAAGTACAAGCGCCTCTATATCCTCGGGTGATACATTAAGTTCCCATGAAAGAAATGCCGCTAATCTTGAAGCATCAAGGATTCCGCCCATTCCCATAACGCGCTTGGAGGAGAATTCAGTGGTTTTCCATGCGAGCTGTGCCATAACATCCATAGGGTTGGTAACAACGATGATGACAGAATATGGTGAAAACTGTGCAATCTCAGTACTGACACCCCTGACAATGTTTGCATTCGCATGAAGGAGGTCACTCCTTGACATCCCGGGTTTTCTTGCGAGACCCGCGGTGATTACAATAATATCAGAACCTGCCGTATCCTCATACCTGTTCGTCCCTTTCATGGCAGATGAGGAATTCCAGAGCGGGCATGCTTCCGCCATATCCAGAGCCTTGCCCTGCGGCATTCCTTCAACTACATCAAAGAGGACAACATCAGCAAGCCCTGACTGCACAACAAGCTGTGCAGTTGTAGCGCCGACATTTCCAGCTCCTATTATCGACACTTTCTTTTTCATAGCGGATACATTATAAAGAATAGAGATAAAGAATGGCAACGAGAGACAAAAAATAAAATAATTATAAACCATTTACTGCCATTATATTATGGCAGCAAATGGTTTATAATTGTATTTATATAAAAAAGCGGAGGAACAGAAACAACACCCTCATAGTGAAAACCCGGCAAGATGACACAAAAGCCAGTGCCGGATATTATCGGGAATTTATGGAAAGTCTGGAAAACAAAGACAGGCTTTGAAGCATTGACTCAGGAGAGCGCAGCAAACAAAGCGCAAGGGATTCGATAGAAAATACAATTAAAAGGAGGCCTTATGAAAAAAACAATCAGTTTTGTGTCATTTTCTTTTCTTTTCTTATGCCTGGTATTTCTGGTTGCATCATCAGCAGATGCAGACCCCTGCATCAACTGTCATCGGGGCGTCACTCCGGGACTGGTGAAAGACTGGGAAGCGAGCAAACACAGCAAGATAGAGATAACATGTTCAACATGCCATGGGGATAAACACACAGGGCCCGGCAATGTAAAACTTGCTCAACTTCCTGATGAAAAACTTTGCGCTCAGTGTCATAAAAAACAGTTTGATGAGTTCGCAAAAGGAAAACACAATTTTGGCTGGACTTCAATGAATGCTTTGCCCATCACCCATGTGGAACCCGATGAGCTTATGGAAGGCGGTAAAGGTTGCGGCGGGTGTCACAATATGGGGATCAAGACCGACAGCCAGAAAAAGGAACTGTCAGAAAAAGGATACAGGTATCAGAATAATTCCTGTGATGAGTGTCATACCAGACACAGTTTTTCGAAAAAGGAGGCTTTAGATCCAAAGGCATGCCGGCAGTGCCATATGGGGTATGATCATCCCCAGTGGGAGATGTGGGAAAGCTCCAAACACGGAACACGCTGGTTTGTCAAAAACTCCGGCAAGTTGCCTGAAAATGCCCAGGCTCCGTCATGCCAGGACTGCCATCTCCCGGAAGGCACCCATGAAAACCGCACTGCATGGGGATTTCTTGGAGTAAGACTGCCATTGCCTGAAGATCCTCAATGGAAGGCTGACAGAATCACTATTTTAAAAGCGCTTGGGGTGTTCAATCCTGAGACCGGCGAGCCAACTGCACGGCTTGATGCTGTAAAGGCAGTGGATATGGTAAGGCTTACCGAAGAGGCCTGGAAGACTGAACGCGACAAAATGTTAAAGAGGTGCAGTAATTGTCATTCTGGTCAATATGCACGTCAGCAGCTTGAAATGGGTGATTCCATAATGCAGAAAGCAGATCGTCTCCTTGCTGAGGCTATACAGATTGTTGCAGACCTGTATAAAGACGGCATTATCAAAAAGCCTGCCAATTACTCCTTTGCATATCCAGACTTTTTGTACTTTATGCAAACAGGCGGAGGTGACACGAATAAGTTGTCATACATAGACCAGGCGCTTTTTCAGATGTACATGAAACACCGTATGAGAACATACCAGGCCTTCTTCCACATGAACCCTGATTATGCCTACTGGTATGGCTGGGCAATGATGGTAAAAGACCTCGGTAATATTAAGGAACTTGCTCAAACTATGAGGGCAACACATCATAAGTAGAAAAGAATACTACCCCGGATTGTTCATAAATCCATGGCGGATGTAGTATTTAAGCGGCTTTAAATTCTTTCAGAGAAAGAATTTACCTCGGAGGCTCGATATATATCGAGCTGAGAATGAGCGAAAATACTACATCCGCCATGTTGTCTCTGATCTATTATTCTTTGACTTCTTCAGGAAGCTTTTCGAGTTTTATTTTTGAGATCCTCTGGCCAACCATCTCCGATACCGTTATTTTCCTGGACTCAATCTCAATAACATCGCCTACCTTGGGGATTTTCTGAAGAGCAGTGAGTAAGAAACCGCTCAGTGTCTCATATTCTGTAGATTCCGGTAGTTCTATTTTATAATCCTCTTTCAGATCCCGTATACTGATTGACGCATCAACAAGATATACCCCCTCGCTAAGCTGTATAACAGGGCTTTCGGTATCATATTCATCCCTTATTTCTCCAACAATCTCTTCGAGGAGATCTTCCATTGTCACCAGCCCTGAAACGCCGCCATATTCGTCTATGACCAAAGCCATATGCACCCTTTTCCTCTGCATCTCCTTCAGAAGATTGCTGATATTCATCATCTCTGGGATGAAATAGGGCGGTTTAATGAGTTTTCTGATATCGACCGCGCCTTTTCCGAGCGCGTTCAGAAAATCCTTTACATAGAGAATCCCCCTTATGTCATTAAGGTCCTTGCCGATAACCGGGTAACGTGAGAACTGCTCTTCGCTGATTACGGTTTTTATATCCTCAACCGGCATGTTAAGGCCGATGGTGACCATCTGTGTAGACGGCATCATGACCTCTTTCACAGACATATCAGTGAATTCAAAAACACTGTGAATGAGCGCCTGCTCTGCCGGTTCAAAAACTCCCTGCTCGCCGCCTTCCCTGATGAGCATCTTCACTTCCTCTTCGGTGATTGCCCTGCCTGCATGGGTCTTTTTCCCAAAAGGCTTCAGCAGAAAATTCGTGCTGGATGTGAGGATTTTGACAAAGACGAAGGCGAGCTTTGAGAAAACATCAACGATTTTTGCTGTCTTCAAACCGGTGCGTTCGGGATTTGTCAGTGCGATGGATTTTGGAATCAGCTCACCGAAGATAAGGAGAAAATATGTAATGACTACAGTTACGATTCCTATTGAGATGGCTTCTGCCGAAGCAGCGACAAGCTTCACGGGAATCTCCTGGATAGCCGGCTTAATGATTTTTACTGCTGCTGCACCTCCGATTGCTGCTGCAAAAACCCCTGCGAATGTAATGCCTATCTGAATCGTTGCGAGAAACCTGTCCGGCTCTTCTTTGAATTTTTTGAGGATAAGGGCGTTCTTGTTTCCTTCTTCGATCAGTTGTCGTATCCTGATCCTCCGTGTTGCAACGACTGATATTTCAGCAGCGGCAAAAAAGCCGTTGATGATGATAAAAATGACGATGAGAAGGATATCAGGCCACATTGTAATTTATTGATATGCACTTAATAAGTGGCTTATTAAAGGGATTATATATTTTCTTAGAAAATCCCTCCTCTCCTCCCTTTGCCAAAGGGAGGATTAATTCCCCCTCTTTGGTAAAGAGGGGAAAGGGGAGATTTCGAAGTAAATGTCTGTTATTTCGGTTTTTCAAAATGATGGAATGATACCAATTGTTTGATTGAATACTATTCGGAGGTTCTATGCTTTGTGAACTGTCTCTTTCCATGTAAAAAATTATCTTAACTTTTCTATTATTGCATCTGCCATCCGGGATGTTGTCGCAGCAGATGGATCATCAGGGGCGGGTTTCATGTCGTAGGTAACATTCTTCCCTTCTTCTATAACAGAAGCCACAGCGGTCTCTAATCTTTGGGCTGCTTGAAACTCCTGAAGATGCCTCAGCATCATTACCCCTGAAAGTATCATAGCCAATGGGTTTACTTTATTCAATCCCTTGTATTTCGGAGCGCTTCCGTGCACAGGCTCAAATACTGCGCACTCTTCTCCGAGGTTTGCGCCGGGTGCAACACCAAGTCCCCCGATAAGACCTGCTGCAAGATCAGATACCACATCTCCGTATAAATTGGGGAGGACTATCACATCATACAGCTCCGGCTTCTGAACAAGCTGCATACACATATTGTCCACGATCCTGTCCTCGAATTCGATATCAGGATACCGTGTTGCAACATTCCGGGCAGTCTCAAGGAAAAGCCCGTCTGAATATTTCATGATATTTGCTTTGTGGACTGCGGTAACCTTTCTCCTTTTATTTTTCCGGGCATATTCAAATGCGAATCTGACAATTCGTTCAGTCCCATAGACAGAAATAGGTTTTATACTGATCCCTGAATCAGATCTTATGGTCTTCCCGGTTAACTCATGAATAAGGCCTATAAGTTTCTTAACGTCTTCAGATCCTTTCGCGAATTCGATGCCGGCATATAAATCCTCTGTATTTTCCCGTACTATTACAAGGTCAACATCCTGGAATCGCGTCCTGACGCCTTTAAATGTCCTGGACGGCCGCAGACAACAATAAAGGTCGAGAGTCTGTCTCAATGTGACATTCACACTTCTGAACCCTGTTCCTACCGGTGTGGTAATAGGGCCTTTGATAGCAACCTTGTTCTTTTTTATGGAATCAAGGACCCTCTGTGGCAAAGGATTCCCCTCTTTTTCAAAAACATCCAGTCCTGCCTCCTGAATATCCCATTTGATAGGAATGCCTGTGGCTTCAATAACCCTTTTTGCGGCCTCAGATATTTCAGGCCCTGTGCCGTCTCCCGGAATCAAGGTGATGTTATACATTTATATAGCTACTGTCAATATTTTTTGCACAACATCAGGATATATAGCGATCAATTTCAGCTCATCATCTGTCAACGGCTTCTGAGTGTGCAGGTTTGCATATTGTACAAGTTCAAGCACTCTCCGCGCCTCATTGTCATCATGAAAGTGGATGCCAAGCTTGTCATAGACGTGTCTGAATCCTTTGAGGCCTCCGTATTCACCTGTTGTAATAATTCTGCCGGTTTCAGCAAGTTCCGGTTCACCCCTTCCCACATCCTCAGGGTCATAGAGTTCATAGTTGCGCCTGTCCTTCAGCGCGCCATCTGCATGTATCCCGGATTCATGAGCAAATGCATTCGCACCAATGCCGGGCTGGTTTATTGGTATGGGGATATTGAATGCATAGGACGCATATCTCCCTATTTTCCATGCCATCCTGAGGTCGACATTTTCGTCAAGGGGGAGTTTATCCTTTAATCCTTGAGAGAATTTCAGGGCAAGGATTGTTGAAACAAGGTCACAGTTTCCGCAGCGTTCTCCAAAACCATTGATAGTCGTGTTTATATATGAATCAACACCGGCTTCTATAGTTCCCTGCGCACCGGCTACAGAGACAGCCTCAGCCATCCCAAGGTCGTTATGACAGTGCATTTCCAGGGGGAACTTTGTAGCAAGGGCCAATGCTTTTGTCCTTTCATATATGGTTATAGGGTCATCAGTTCCGAGCGTATCACAATATCTGAAGCGATCTGCCCCTGTTGCCTTGCCGGCAAGGATAAACTCTATCAGTCTGTCCAGCTCCGTCCTTGATGCATCCTCTGCATTTATCCCTACGGTTTCTGCGCCAAGCTCTTTGGCAGTCTTTACAGCCTCAGTCATAGATTTAATAATGTCCTTGAAACTCCTCTTGCCCTGGAATTTGCCTTTTATCATTATTTCAGATGTCGAAATAGATATATTCAGATGTTTGAGTTCAGGACAGTTTTTGAAACTCAGCGTTACATCTTCAGGGATCGCTCTGCACCATCCTTCAAGATGGATCCTTTTTATGCCGCCAAGCTTGATAAGTTCGAGGTTTGCATTGATATAGTTGACCTCATGTTTTAAGGTTGGAAACCCTATTTCACTCTGATAAATACCCATTTCGTCAAGATAGATGTTGAGCATCGTCTTTGACAGTTTCGGCAGAAGGATCCTGGATGTCTGTACCCCATCCCTGTTTGTTACATCAATAAGATATACTTTACCTTTCATTTTTTTTCCCTTTTAATGTTTAATACCCTGGATCTGTATCTTCAGGGATATGGATTATAGCAGAAATTAATGTATTCAGGTTAAGGTAGATATTGAGAATTTCAACAACCTTAACATTACTATTATTAGCATAAATTCATTAATATTACAATAAGTTCCGAAACTTTTCAGATTGGCAGAGCAAATAAAGACTGGAAAAGAGAAGAACTCTTTGTTAAAATTAAGACCAGTTTTTCAGGAGAGACTATGGATTTTACAGGTCAGGTCGGAATAGTTACCGGAGGGACACGCGGAATCGGCAAGGCGATAGCAGAAGGTCTTGCTCAAAAGGGGGTTAATTTAGTTGTTGCCGGCAGAAACCTTGATGCTGCACAGGAAGTTGCAGCTTCACTTTCAGCGATGGGTGTAACAGCAAAGGGTATGAAACTCGATGTATCGAACACCGGAGAGGTTGAAAAGGCATTCGGGGAAATCCGCAAGGAGTTCAACAGAATAGACATATTGATAAATAATGCGGGGATAACAAAAGACGGTCTCCTGATGAGAATGAAAGAAGAGGCCTGGGATGCGGTTATTGATACTAATCTTAAGGGAGTTTTTCTGTGTTCAAGGGAGGCAATTAAGGATATGTCCAGGCAGCGATATGGGAGAATAGTAAATATTTCATCAGTAGCTGCCTTTATGGGAAATCCGGGACAGGCGAATTACAGCGCATCAAAGGCCGGGATCATCGGATTCACCAGGACAGTTGCAAGGGAGTATGCAAGCAGGGGGATAACAGTAAATGCTGTTGCGCCTGGCTTTATTGAAACGGCTATGACAGATGTGCTGCCGGAAAATATAAAGGAGGAGATGAAGAGACTCATTCCGCTGGGGAAATTTGGCACAGGCAATGATATTGCAAATGCAGCAATTTTTCTTGCATCGCCTGAATCAGGCTATATAACAGGGCAGGTAATACATGTAAACGGCGGGATGTATATGTGATTTAAGACTTAAGATACGGTAGAATCTAAAATATGCAATTAAAAAATATTAAAATTAAAGTGGAGGTGTATACATGATTGAAGAAAAGGTAAAAGAGATTATATCAAAACAGCTTGGGGTTAGTTCGTCTGAGGTTGTTCCTGAAGCTTCATTTGTTGAGGACCTCGGTGCGGATTCGCTGGACACCGTTGAGCTTGTTATGGCATTTGAAGAGGCATTTGGAATCGAAATCCCGGATGAGGATGCAGAGAAGATTGCAAAAGTCAAAGACGCTGTTGAGTACATTAACAAGAAAAAATCTGCCTAAGACGCAGAGAGAGAATTGATGGATACAAAAAGGGTTGTTGTTACAGGGCTTGGTATGATCACCCCCCTTGGTATAGGTGTACAGGAGAGCTGGAACGGACTTTTGGCAGGGAGATCGGGTATCAGGAAAATTACCTCTTTTGACGCTTCCGGCTTCCCGACACAAATAGCAGGAGAGGTAGAGGGGTTCAGCGCCGAAGATTATATTGAGTCCAAAGAGATAAAAAAAATGGACCGCTTTATACATCTCGCTGTTGCTGCTGCATCCATGTCTCTTGCTGATTCCGGACTGAAGATTACTGAAGAGAATGCAGAGAGAGTTGGGGTGGCTGTCGGTTCCGGTATCGGTGGACTGCATACAATCGAACACTACCATTCTGTTTTACTTGAGAAGGGTCCAAAAAGGATCACGCCTTTTTTCATACCAATGCTGATAGTAAATCTCGCTGCCGGCCAGGTTTCAATCAGGTCCGGGGCAAAGGGGCCGAACTCAACTGTGGCTACTGCCTGTGCCACAGGAAGTCATTCTATCGGAGATGCATTCAAGATTATTCAGAGAGGCGACGCAGATGCCATGATAGCAGGGGGAACAGAATCTGTAATAACGCCTCTGGGGATAGGCGGATTTAATGCCATGAAGGCCCTTTCAACAAGAAATCATGAACCGGAGAAGGCAAGCAGGCCGTTTGACATCAACAGGGACGGTTTTGTTATGGGAGAAGGCGCCGGTATAGTAATACTGGAACGCCTTGAAAATGCGATGGACAGAGATGCAAAAATATATGCAGAGTTGATCGGATATGGTATGACAGCAGATGCATACCATATAACTTCTCCATCGCCAGGAGGCGAGGGCGCTGCAAGGTGTATGAAAATGGCGCTGAAAGACGCCGGGACAGATCCTTTGGCTGTAAATTATATCAATGCGCACGGCACTTCGACAAAATATGGAGACGAGCTTGAAACTCATGCTGTTAAAACAGTATTCGGAGAACATGCATATAAGATTGCTGTCAGTTCCACAAAGTCCATGACCGGACATTTGCTCGGTGCAGCAGGTGGTGTTGAAGCGGTCATTACTGTCCTTAGTGTTCATAACAATATTGTGCCGCCAACAATAAACCTTGATAATCCTGATCCTGAATGTGACCTCGATTATGTGCCTCATAAATCCAGAGAGATGTCTGTGGAGTATGGCTTAACAAATTCTTTTGGATTCGGCGGAACCAATGCCTGCCTGTTGTTCAAAAAGTTTAGAGATTAAGTTGTCTATCGATGCCTGAACATGAAATCTCGCATTTAGAAAACAGCCTCGGTTACTGCTTCAAGGATAAAAAGATCTTTCTGGAAGCCTTAACACACAAATCTTTTTTCCATGAGAATCCTGATAAGGCAGACGCATATAATGAGAGACTCGAATTCCTCGGCGATTCAGTGCTTGGATTTGTGGTAGTTGAGTATCTTTTCCTGTCGGATTATAACCTTACAGAATCGGTCATGGCCAAGACAAAGTCTTATCTCGTCAAAGAGTCGGTGCTTTCAGAGATTGCAAACACAATATTTCTTGGAAAATATCTGAGACTCGGGAAGGGTGAGGAAGTGACAGGAGGCAGGACAAAAAGGTCCCTGCTTGCTGATGCTGTTGAGGCTCTTCTGGGCGCAGTATACATAGATGGCGGTTATGAAAAGGCAAGGTCGCTTATAATCAGGTTGTTCAAAGAAAAGATAGATGCAATAATGCGTTCCGGCGAATTCCACGATTTCAAAACAGAACTTCAGGAAAAGACGCAGCTTCTTTTCAGTACCATCCCGGAATATAAAATATTAAGACAGGAAGGGGCAGAGCACAAGAAATTATTCACCATAGAAGTATATATAGAAGGCGAAAGGTATGGCGCCGGAACCGGTAAAAGCAAAAAAGAGGCAGAGACCCTTGCTGCTAAAGAGGCGTTGCAGAAACTCCAGAAATGAGTTCCTAAATTGATCAAAGATAGAGTTTTATTAACAAGCCTTTTTTAGCTCACATTTGACGATTGCCATTTTTTTTGATAGCCTTTATCTAACCTGTAACAAAAAATATGAAAATGACGGAGGTGATATCTGTGGCAAAAGACCCTGTCTGCAATATGAATGTAGATGAAAAAAAGGCAGCAGGCACAAGTGTATATAAAGGCACAACGTATTATTTCTGCGCAAGAATTTGCAAGGAAAAGTTTGACAAAGACCCTGAGAAAATCTTAAAAAAAGAAAAGCAGTAGAAAGGAGCAGAAAAAATGATGAAAACAGTACTTGCTTTCTTTATTGTATGCATCTTCAGCATATCAGCTGAAGCTCAAATGGGGATGATGGGTGGACAGATGGAACAGGGCAAGACCATGGGCCAGGAGCAGCAAATGCCAATGAATTGCCCGAAGATGCAGAAGATGCATGGACAGGGAATGATGCAGGGCGGTCAGCAGATGCCCATGGCGCAGATGGGGCCCATGATGGGGCACGGTATGATGATGCAGGAGATGATGCAGATGATGATGGACATTATGAATATGCAGGAACAGATCATTAACGGTGTTAAGGCATCTGAGAAAAAAATGATGCTTGAGAAAATCAAGGACATGAAGACGAAGATGCAGAATAAAATGACCATGTGCCACTGTATGATGGGCAGCATGATGGGCGGTTCAATGTGCCCGATGATGCGTGGCGGAATGCCGGGTCTTGATATGATGCCTTCGCATTCAGAATCCGGAAGCAAAGAGACTGAAAAGGCAGTTCCGCCGAAAACAGAACAGCACAAGCATTAGTAAAGAGAATATATCAGAAAAAATATATGCTATGGGCCTCATGACTGTGAGGCCCTTTCTGTTACTGTAAAGTTGGAGAGAGGATGCTATGCAAGTCACTGACCCTGTATGCAAGATGGTTATCGAAGATGCTGATGCAGCAGGAACATCTGTGTATAAAGGCGCCACCTATTATTTCTGCGCACTACAGTGCAAAGAGAATTTTAATAAGGATCCGGAATCCTATATCCAAAAAAATTCTACCGGCCCACGGCTGATGATGCTCTCGCAGAAAAAGGAATTGAAATTCGAAAGAGCAGATCAAATGGCAGAAGACCCTGTATGCAGGATGAGGGTTGACCCTGAAAAAACCGCTTTCAAATATGAGCATAAGGGAAAGATGTATTATTTCTGTTGCCTCGGCTGTCTCAATAAATTTCAGAAAGAACCGGTGAAATATCTGAGTCAGCAGGGGCGTATAACAGCAATGTCTCACCCAGTTACGGCTTCACAGATCTGTACCGGTTATACCTGCCCCATGCATCCTGAAGTTAAACAGAATGATTCAGGATCATGCCCGCAATGCGGCATGTTTCTGGAACCAATTACACCTTCATTATCTACTAAGACCGAATGGATATGCCCGATGGACCCGGAGGTTATCAGTGATAAGCCGGGAAGTTGTCCTAAGTGCGGCATGGCCCTAGAACCACGAATGATATCACTGGAGGAAGAGGAGAATCCGGAGCTAATTGACATGAAGCAACGCTTCAGGATTAGTCTCGTGTTGACCGTTCCAGTAGTCTTTATTGCCATGCATCACATGATACCGGGATTTTCATTGGAGAGAATCATAAATTTTGTGGTATTAAGGTGGCTGGAATTCCTGCTTGCTACACCTGTAGTTATCTGGTGTGGGTGGCCGTTCTTTGTCCGTGGATGGCAGTCGATTATCAATCGCAGTCCAAATATGTTTACACTGATCGGTCTCGGTGTTTCTGTGGCATACATCTATAGTCTTGCAGCCACTTTTTTACCGGGAATCTTTCCTGAATCTTTCAGGGGTAGGGGTGGCAGAGTCGGTGTCTATTTTGAAGCAGCTGCGGTAATTATAACGTTGGTTCTGCTCGGTCAGGTACTTGAACTGCAGGCACGGGGCCAGACAGGCGCTGCGATTAAAGCTTTGCTGGGTTTGTCGCCCAAAACTGCACGAAGAATCAAAGAAGATGGTTCTGAAGATGATATGCCTCTTGACCGGGTGAGCCCGGGTGATATGCTCAGGGTTCGGCCCGGAGAAAAGGTCCCTGTTGACAGCTTAGTCATTGAAGGATCAAGCGCTGTCGATGAGTCAATGATTACAGGAGAAGCAATCCCTGTTCAAAAGCAGCCGGGCGACCGGGTTATCGGGGCAACAGTAAACAGCACTGGCACCCTCGTTGTCAGAGCGGACAGAGTAGGAGCTGAGACGCTTCTCTCGCAGATCGTCCGCATGGTTGCAGAGGCACAGAGAAGCCGTGCACCGATTCAGAAGCTGGTTGATATTGTAGCAGGATATTTTGTCCCGATAGTCGTTTCGATAGCTGTCATCACATTTATTGTCTGGGCATGGTTTGGTCCTGAACCCCGCTTTGCATTTGCACTGATCAATGCTGTTGCTGTCCTCATCATCGCATGCCCCTGTGCCCTCGGGCTTGCAACCCCGATGTCCATTATGGTTGCCACCGGAAAAGGTGCAGCAGCAGGCGTGCTCTTCAGGAATGCTGAAGCTATTGAAGTTATGAAAAAAATAGATACACTCGTTCTGGATAAAACCGGGACTCTTACTGTCGGCAAACCCAGGCTCGTTGAAATTTTTCCGGTTGAGGGACAGGATGAAAAAACAGTTCTTTATTATGCCGCAAGCATCGAACGTGGAAGCGAACATCCTCTGGCTGCAGCAATCGTTTCAGAGGCAGAAGCAAGAAAGGTTGAGCTGAAAAAAGCTGAATCCTTTCAGTCAATCACAGGGAAGGGTGTTAGAGGCATGGTCGATGGCTATCGGGTTGAACTTGGAAACGTGAAGCTGCTTAATGATGCAGGAAAAGATCCGGGCAAGCTTGCGGAAAAAGCAGAAACAATGCGTTCAGAGGGGCAGACTGTCATGTTTGTAATAGTCGAAGGGGAAATTGCAGGAATGTTAGGGGTAGCCGATCCCATCAAGGAAACCACTCCCGAGGCGATTGAGCAACTTCAACGCGATGATGTAAAAATTGTTATGCTTACTGGTGACAGCCGGACAACGGCTGAGGCAGTTGCAGGGAAGTTACATATTGATGAGGTTATTGCAGAGGTGCTGCCGGATCAGAAGGCTGAAAAGATAAAACAATTGCAGGATGCCGGACGTATTGTGGCAATGGCCGGTGATGGAATCAATGATGCCCCGGCCCTTGCTCAGGCGCACGTCGGAATTGCTATGGGAACCGGGACGGATGTTGCCATGGAAAGTGCGGGGGTAACTCTGGTAAAAGGGGATCTGAGAGGAATAATTCGCGCCAGGCTTTTGAGTCGCGCAACAATGCGCAATATCAAACAGAATCTTTTCTGGGCCTTTTTTTATAACTCTCTCGGCGTTCCGGTTGCAGCCGGTATTCTCTATCCTTTTTTCGGTATTCTCCTGAGTCCGATGATCGCTGCTGCAGCAATGAGCTTCAGCTCCGTCTCTGTCATTGGAAATGCCCTGAGGCTGCAAAGAGTTAAGCTTTAATCTGTTGAAATAGTTCCTGAAAATGAATATCATGTAAAGGATGGATGACAGAGGAATTGAGAGCCTTAAGATCATAGAGGCAGAGTAATGATAAGTAAAAAACCTATAAATGAAGCAACGAAACGATTGGTGGAAAAATTTCATCCCGAGCGCATTATCCTTTTTGGGTCACAGGCCAGAGGAACTGCTGATAAGCGGAGCGATATAGATCTTCTTGTCATATATCCTTCAAAGAAAAACCGTATGAAGTTGATGGTTGAAATGAATAGGTCTCTGAAAGGGATAAATTATGCTTTTGACATTGTGATTTTGAGCCCTCGTGAATATGAAATAGATAGCCAAATACCCGGCACATTAGCGAGGTATGTTTCCCAAGATGGAAAAATAATCTATGAAGCTGCGAAAAAGTGATATTACAAAGAAAGTAAGGGAATGGTTAACATACGCTGAGGAGGATCTGCGCATTGCTCGTCATGCCCTTACTCTTTCCAGCAGTGTGCCATATAGGCTTATTGCCTTTCACGCTCAGCAATGTGCGGAAAAATATCTTAAGTCATATCTTGCATACCATTCCATTGATTTTCCTTATACCCATGATATAAGCAAGTTATTAAAGTGGTGCGAGGAAAAAGCTGATTGGACAGATAAGATAAGGCAGGCAGAAGAGCTTACTCCCTTTGCGGTTACAGCTCGATATCCAGGGATTTGGAAATCAGTGACAAAGCGGCAAGCATTGAGGGCTGTAAAAATTGCCAGTCAGACGCGGAACGTTATAAGGCGTGCACTGATCAAAGAAGGATTAAAGATCAAAAATGAAGACAGTAAATGAAAACCGCCATTGACCAGCTTATTATAAACTCTCCTTATGAAGAACCAGGATGCTTTGAAAGAATTTGTTTTGCCTCTCGAAATAGCTCACTTTGACGAAGAGGCTGCAAGGTCTTATGGGGCAATCAGAGTTGGCCTGGAAAAATCAGGAAAGCCTATCGGCGCTCTGGATACATTAATCGGAGCCCATGCCCTCAGCCTTGGCGTGCCGCTTGTTACGAACAATACAAAAGAATTCAGGCAAATAAAGGGACTGAAGGTCATCGACTGGACCCTCTGAACTACTTTAAGTAATCCAGATTCAATTGAATTTATTATTTAAAACCATTAGGATGTTAAACAGAAAGGATCGGGGAGTTCATATCCAGAATGTTGAAAAAGTATCTTCAGAAGATTGCCGATACAAGCAAGCATGGAGATGCACGAGAAGAAAGCTATTATCCAGTCTTAAAATCTCTTCTCGATGAGTATTGTATTGCAATCAACAAGAAAAATATTCACATCACACCTCAACCTAAAAAGACAGAGGCAGGAAACCCCGATTTCAGAGTATGGGATGGAAAACAGCATATCACAGGATACATAGAGGCAAAAGACCCTACTGTTGAGAACCTTGATAAGATAGAGGAAACAGAACAATTAAAGAGATACCTGCATACTTTCCCGAACCTGATACTTACCAATTTTCTTGAGTTCAGGCTTTACCGTAATGGTGTATTGATTGACAAAGCGCTTATCGGCAGACCCTTTTGGATAAGCAAGGTAAAGACCACCCCACCTGTAGAAAAAGAGTCAGAACTGCTACAGATATTCGAAAAATTCTTTTCCTTTTCCATTCCGAAAGTCTACGATGCAAAGAATCTTGCAATAGAGCTTGCTAAACGGACACGGTTTTTGAAAGATGAGGTTATAGCACAGGAGTTAAGGGAAGAAGAAAAGACGGGCAAGGGATTTATCGGGGGATTCTATAAGGCTTTCAAGGATTACCTCATCAGCAGTCTTACAGAGGATGAATTTGCAGACCTGTATGCACAGACAATCACCTACGGACTTTTTGCAGCCCGTACACGTTCCGAGAACGGCTTTAACAGAAAACTTGCCTATTACAATATCCCTGAGACCATAGGAATATTGAGAGATGTTTTTCAGTTTATTTCATTAGGTTCATTACCTCAACCTATGGAGTGGATTATTGATGACATTTCGGAAATCCTATCCGTTGCCGACATCAATAAAATACTGCATCAATATTTCCATGAAGGGAAAGGCAAAGACCCTGTAGTGCATTTTTATGAAACATTTCTTTCCGAGTATGACCCCCATACAAGAGCGATGAGGGGAGTATATTACACCCCTGAACCTGTAGTGTCCTATATAGTTCGTTCATTGCATGGCATCCTGAAAGAGCAATTTAAAAGACCCGATGGATTAGCAAGCAACACTGTTACTGTTTTAGACCCTGCAGCAGGAACGCTGACTTTTTTAGCTGAGTCTGCAAAATTAGCTGTTGATGAGTTTGTATCAAAATACGGAGAGGGAGGCAAGGAGAATTTCATCAAAGAGCATATCCTGAAGAACTTCTATGCTTTTGAATTAATGATGGCGCCCTATGCAATAGGTCACTTAAAGATGTCTTTCCTGCTTGAGGAATTAGGATACAGGTTGCAGAAGGATGACAGGGTAAAGCTGTATCTTACCAATACCCTTGAGATGGAAGAACTTGCACAGACCGAATTACCAGGAATGGTTTCCCTGTCAGAAGAATCACACCTTGCAGGAATAGTAAAAAAAGAACAGCCGATTTTAGTGATATTAGGCAACCCTCCGTATTCAGTAAGTTCCGTCAATAAATCCGACTTCATAGAACAGGAGATGGAACTATATAAAGAGGATGTACGAAAAGAAAGAAACATACAGCCCCTTTCAGATGATTATATAAAGTTCATCCGGTTTGCACATTGGAAGATAGACCGTGACGGCAAAGGGATAATCGGGATGATTACAAATAACTCCTATCTGTCGGGATTAATACACAGGGGGATGAGAAAAAGATTGCTTGACAGTTTCGATGAAATTTATATCTTAAACCTTCACGGTAACAGCCGTATCGGTGAAAAGTGTGCTGATGGAAGCAAGGATGAAAATGTTTTTGACATTCAGCAGGGTGTATCTATTGTCTTATTCATCAAAAAGGAGCAGAAGGGGAAAGCTTGTAAAGTCTTTTATCAGGACGTCTACGGATTAAGAGAAAATAAATATGACCTTTTAAGTAAATCCGATTTCCATACAACAGAATGGAAACAATTAAACCCTGTAGAACCTTATTATTTCTTTATTGTGAAAGATTTTTCATTACAGCCAAAATACGATAAGTTTGTATCTATTACTGACATATTCGATAAATGTTCATTTGGTATCACAACTGCACGAGACCATTTTGTTATAGGCTTTAACGAACAAGAAATTAAGCAGAGATTACGGACATTCACAAGTGACTTGCCTGATGATTTGGTTGCCCAGTCTTTGGATTTGAACGATACAGGCGAATGGAATATAAAGATCGCAAGAGAAGCGGTTAGGAAAATTGATTGGGAAAAATCTATAAAGCCGTATTCATATCGTCCGTTTGATGACCGAAAAATAGCTTATTTGCCAAATCTTATTGAGAGAGACAGACTTGAAATAATGCAACATATTTTAGAGAAAGATAACCTTGTCTTATCCTTGACAAGAAGACTGAGAGATCCCCTCTGGCAACATGTTCTTGTCTCACAGTTCATCACAGATAAAACAATTCTTTCATCAAGGGATAACTGTTATTGTTTCCCGCTCTATCTCTATCAAACAACTGAAAAGAGCAGAAAAAAATCATTTAAAAATATCATGATGCTTTTTGAGCCTGAGGCAGATTATTTTGTTAGGAAACCTAATTTCACCCTTACATTTACTGATTTTATATCAAAACAGTTCAGGAAATCTCCAAATCCTGAAGAAATCTTCTATTACATTTATGCTGTCCTTTATTCCGAGACATACAGAACAAAATATGCAGAGTTCCTGAAGATAGACTTTCCGAGAGTGCCGTTTACAAAGGACTATAAGCTGTTTAAGAAAATGTCCGAATACGGTAATATGCTTGCTGATTTGCACTTACTGAAATCCTCTGAACTTGATTCACCGATTGCACGGTTTCAGGAAACAGGTGATAACCGGGTAAGAAAGTTGCGATATGAATTATCCGAAAAATCTCCCCTTTCCCCTCTTTGCCAAAGAGGGGAAAAAACTCTAACCCCCACTTTAGTAAAGGGGGGTGAGGGGGGATTTGGTCTTCTTTACATCAATAAAGACCAATATTTTGAAGGCATATCAGAGGAAGTATGGAACTATCAAATCGGTGGGTATCAGGTCTGTGATAAATGGCTGAAGGATAGGAAAGAAAGGGTACTATCCCTTGATGAGATACAAACCTATTGCAGAATAGTAACGGCGATTCAAAAGACGATTAGCATACAGGAGGGGATCGACAAAATTTATGATGCGGTTGAACAATCCCTATGAGGGCGAATGATTGAGGTTGGGAGAGGAGTGTGTCGATGAAAGTTCATCATCTCATAGTCATCGCAGGCCCTAACGGCGCAGGGAAATCAACAACTGCTCCTTCTCTTTTAAAGGGGACGCTTGAGGTGACTGAGTTTGTTAATGCGGACTTAATCGCTCAAGGATTGTCCGGCTTCCAGCCGGAAGGCGCGGCATTTCATGCCGGGCGTGTAATGCTTGAGCGGATACATTATCTGGCCAAAAAACGGGTTGATTTTGCCTTTGAAACGACCCTGTCCAGCAAAACGTTTGCCTCATGGATTACCGACTTGCGCAAAACGGGCTATAACTTTCATCTGGTCTTCCTCTGGCTGCCAAATGATGATTTTGCTGTCGCGCGGGTAGCAGAGAGAGTTCGCATGGGCGGGCATAATGTTCCTGAAGAAACTATACGGAGGAGGTATTATTCAGGATTACGGAACTTTTTTCGTCTTTATCAGGAATTAACAGATAAATGGCGTTTCTATAATAATGCTGATCCTTCCGGTCCACGCCTGATTGCATCAGGTAGCGGAAAAAACTGCGATAAAGTACATGATATTGCAATATGGAATCGTATTGTGAGAAAATGAAACTATGGAAACTGAAATTAAGAAATCAATCAATGAGATTTTTGAAGAAGGAACACCAATTGATGAGGCTTTAAAGCAGGCTGTAAGAAAAGCTTTATTAAGACATAAACAGGCCGGCAATCCGGTTGTCGTCTGGCAGAATGGTAAAATGGTCTGGCTGAAGCCTGAAGAAATCCCTGTCTAAAAATCGAATGCGCTACTTGTGTTCGAAAAGGATTTTTACTTCGTTCATGAATTCGTTGATATCCTTGAACTGCCTGTACACTGAAGCGAATCGTACGTAAGCTACCTTATCGAGTTCCCTTAAGGAAGACATCACTTCTTCACCAATCCATGTGCTCTGGATCTCTTTAACGCCGAGCCCTATTAATTTCTTCTCAATAGAATCTGTGATGCCTTCAAGGGTTTCCATGCCGATAGGTCTTTTTTCGCAGGCTTTTTTGAGGCCGGTCAGGATCTTCTCTCTGTCATAGGGTTCGCGCCTGTTGTCCTTTTTGACAACCATGGGAATAATATCTTCAACCCGTTCATATGATGTGAAGCGTTTCCCGCACTTAAGGCATTCCCGCCTGCGGCGGATTGCGCTGCCCTCTCTGCTTGTCCTTGAGTCTATGACCTTATCTTCTGAATTTCCGCAGAAAGGACATTTCATGAGCAGCTTAATAGATTGGAAATTTGTCGCAAAGTGAATCTACCCTTTTTGTGAGGGCGCTGATTGCCTCAGCATCTTTATTGTTATCTATTACTGTAGATATTATATCGGAGATCTCAACCATCTCGGCCTCAGCCATGCCCCTTGTTGTTACACAGGGCGTGCCAAGGCGTATACCGCTCGTTATTGTTGCAGATCTCTCATCGTAGGGAATGACATTTTTATTTACAGTAATCCGTGCTTTGCCTAATGCTTCTTCAGCCTCTTTGCCGGTGATATTCTTGTTTGTCAGATCAATGAGCATCAAATGGTTGTCTGTTCCGCCCGATATGATGTTGAATCCTCTCTGCATCAGTTCTTCAGCGAGTTTTTTTGCATTCTTTACGACCATAGCCTGGTAATCTCTGAATCCCGGGGTCAACGCCTCTTTCAGGGCAACTGCCTTTGCTGCAATGACATGAACCAGCGGGCCACCCTGTATCCCTGGAAAGATCATCTTATCGATCGCCCTTGCATATTCTGCTTTGCACAAGATCATCCCACCCCTTGGCCCTCTGAGGGTCTTATGTGTTGTTGTAGTAACGAAGTCTGCATATGGCACCGGCGAGGGATGCAGTTCTGCAGCAACAAGCCCTGCAATATGGGCAATGTCTGCCATGAGATATGCCCCAACCTCTTTTGCTATATCTGAACATTTCCTGAAATCAATAATCCGTGAATATGCACTTGCGCCAACGAGGATCATCTTTGGCCTGTTTTCCAGGGCGAGACGTCTTACCTCATCATAGTCAATATATCCTGTGTCCCTGTTCACCCCGTAAGATATTGTCTTGTAGAAGGTTCCCGAGAAATTTACTGAAGAGCCATGTGAAAGGTGCCCGCCATGGCTTAAGCTCATGCTCAGAATTGCATCACCCGGTTTAAGCACAGAGAAGAAGACCGCCATATTTGCCTGGGATCCGGAATGCGGTTGAACATTAACGTGATCAGCTCCAAATAATTCCTTTGCCCTTTCTACCGCAAGGTTCTCTACAGTATCGGCGTATTCGCAACCGCCATAGTATCTTCTGCCGGGATATCCTTCAGCATATTTGTTTGTAAAAACAGAACCCTGGACTTCGAGAACAGAAGGACTTGCATAGTTCTCAGATGCAATGAGCACAATGTTCTTTCTTTCTCTCTCGATCTCTTTCTGGATTGCTTGAAATACTTCAGGGTCTGTGCGTTTAAGATTTTCCAGTATCATGTTTTTTCAACCGGTCCTCTATATGTGAGATTTTATCAAGCCTTCTGCAGTGCCTTTCTCCTTCAAAAGGGGTGCTGACCCATGTTTTTACAATCTCTTTGGCCAGATCTTTTCCAACTATCCTTCCTCCGATAACAAGGATATTTGCATCATTATGCAGCCTGCTCATCTTTGCGGTAAAGAGTTCATTGCAGAGAGACGCCCTTACCCCGGGAAATTTATTTGCTACAATCGACATCCCGATGCCGGTGCCACAGATAAGTATTCCCCTCTCTATTGTTCCTGAAGAGACTGCCTCTGATACTTTTTCCCCGAAATCAGGATAATCTACTGATTCAGAGCTGTTTGTACCGTAATCGATACATTCAATCCGAAGGTCATGTAATAGGGATAAAATATCTTTCTTAAGATCAACCCCTGCGTGGTCACAGCCGATTGCGATTGTCATTTTGATATTGAGTTAATTGAATTTATTAATATTATCCGAGAGATTATCGGGATGTCAAGAACGGTCCTTTTAATAGTTATTTTGCCTTTTTTTCAATTCTCGGGAATATAGCCGGCCCTTTATGAATTTTTGTTCCGGGCCTCATTCTGCCCCATTTTATTTCAGCATCAAGATCTGCTTTTGAAAGGTCTCCTTCAAGGCTGAGCTGCTTCCATATCTTCTCTGCAGCAGACGGCGTGAAAGGCGAAAAATATACTGCAATAATCCTCAGCGTTTCAGCAAGGGCATAAAGGACGCCTGCAAGTTTGGCTGTATCTCCTGTTTTCCAGAGGTTCCAGGGAGCTTCATCTTCGATTAATTTATTGGCGTCATCGATTGCTGCCCACACTTTATCTATAGCATGACCAAACCACAGTTTCCCCATGTAAACATCAAAGTCTGCCCCGATATTTTCTGCTATATTCTTAAGCTGCAGCAGTCTTGTCATATCAACTTCTCCCTTAATATCAAAAGCAGGCGGCTGGGGGATCCTGCCTTCAAAATACTTTTCGATCATTGCAAGTGTCCTGCTAAGAAGATTCCCCAGGTCATTCGCGAGCTCAGTATTGCTTCGCTTTATTACAGCCTGTTCGGAGAAATCTCCGTCAATGCCAAAGGGCACTTCTCTGAAAAGGAAATACCTGAAGGCGTCTGCCCCGAATTCCTCAACCACTGCATTCGGGTCAACGACGTTGCCAATCGACTTTGACATCTTTTTCCCTTCAATTGTCCACCACCCATGGGCAAAGATATTCTCCGGCAATGGGAGTTCAAGGGCCATGAGCATGGTTGACCAATAGATTGCGTGGGTTGTAAGGATATCCTTGCCGATTAAATGATGGTCAGGCGGCCACCAACTTCCTGAATCGTGAGGGGCAAGATAACTGGTTGCTGAGTAATAGTTTAAAAGCGCGTCAAACCATACATAGGTGACAAATCCATTATCAAAGGGAAGAGGTATTCCCCATGACAGTCTTTCTTTTGGTCTTGATATGCAGAGGTCTCCGAGAGGGTTGTTTTTCAAAAACCCGAGCACCTCATTTCTCCTCGTATCGGGGAGTATGTAAAGGGGATTTTCCTCAATGTGCCGTATCAGCCTTTCCTGATACTTTGACATCAGGAAGAAATAATTTTCCTCTGCAATCTCTTCTACAGGCCTCTTGCAATCAGGACATTTCCCGTCTATAATTTCCTTCTCTGTCCAGAAACGCTCATCCGGCAAGCAATACCATCCTGAATAGGCTCTTTTTTCTATTTCACCTTTTTCATGCAACGTCTGCAATATTGTCTTTACAACTTTTTTGTGCTCCTCATCTGTTGTGCGGATAAAGGCATCGTTTGTTATCCCGAGTTTCAGCCAGAGGTTTTTAAAATTCTCCACCATTATGTCGGATTGTTCTTTCGGTGTCCTTCCTTTTTCCTCCGCTGCTTTTTGAACCTTCTGGCCGTGTTCATCTGTCCCTGTCAGGAAAAATACTGCCTTTCCCTTTAACCTGTTATATCTGGCAAGGATATCGGCTGCAACAGTTGTATATGCATGGCCGATATGGGGCGCATCATTTACATAATATATTGGCGTAGTTATGTAGAATGTATCTTTCACTTATTGTGGGGCCTTTTTCTTATGGAAACTTCTTCTGCGTTTTTTCATATGCCACTTTTTATTTTTTTCCTTCTTCTCCTGGCTCTCCGGTTGCTGAATAGGTCGTTGTGCCTCCCTGGATGGACCGCCGCTCAAAAGAGAGGGTTGTGCTACAGGTTCAACCGTTTCTGCAAGTGAGTCACTCGAGGCGACTATTACTTCACCCGCCTCTTCATTTTCCGGGACGGCCAATGCCTCCTCTTCAATAAGCGCAGCATCCTCTGAAAATGTCTCAGAGTATTCAAAGCCCAGGCAACACATAAGCCTTCCGCAGGATCCGGATAACTTGCCTGTGTTGAGAACAAGTTCCTGTTTCTTTGCCATTTTGATAGAAATAGGCTCGAATAAAGTCAGGAATTTTGTACAGCAGAGTTCCCTGCCGCAAATGCCTAAACTGCCTATTATCCTTGCGCCATCCCTTACCCCTATCTGTCTCATCTCAATCCGTGTCTTGAATTTTGAAGCAAGGTCTTTTACCAGTTCTCTGAAATCAATCCTTTTTTCTGCAGTAAAATAGAAGATGATACGTTTTCTATCAAGAGTCGCCTCCGTGCAGATAAGTTTCATAGGGAGGCCGCGTGCCATTATCCTTTCAAGGCAGTTGTCCCTCGCCTCTGTTTCAAGACCCCGGTTTTCCTCTTTTTGCATAAGGTCTTCTTCAGTTGCCTTGCGGATAATTTTTTTCAGTTTTTTCTCCTGATCTTCTATGGAATAGTTTTCTGTAACGACATTGCCTATATTCAGGCCAAGTTCTGATTCAACGACGACGAGATCACCTTTATGTATTTCGACGCCGTTGACTTCAAAGTCGTATATTTTACCGCAACGTTTAAAACGAATTCCGACAACATCAGGCATTTGCACCACCCATTGCTTTCCTCAGCAATGAACCTGTATAGTTCCAGGTGAGAGATTTGTTTAAATGAAAATTGAAGTATCCTTTCAGGGTATTCAATTGCTGATAATTATCTATTATAACCGTAATATCCATCGAACTGCTTAATTTATTTATACGTTCTTTTATGTCAATATTGATGAGGTCACTTTCATGCCGGGTTATCTTTAAAACAGCCATATCCCTGAGCAGGATCAGGAAAAGGTCAAACCACTTTTCCATTTCTTCTTTTGATGTCCAGCCGTCTTTTTCAGCATCGAGCATGTCTTTGAGGAGCTTCATGAACCATTCCCTCTCTTCAATCAGGTCTCCTGCAATAACATTGCCCGGTCTTCCCATCGAAAGACGCACAAGGAGTGATAGAGCGCTGGAGTCAGGCAGTGCAGCAGTTTTCGGGCCTTTTTCGCTTCTCCTCTTTTTCGCTTCTTCTCTTCTGCCGCTCCGTTGTGTTTTGCCTTCAGATTGCCGGCCGAGGACTTTTATTATTATTTCTTCACATGCTTCTAAAGCGAGAGGCGTAAAGTTTATCCTTGAACATCTTGATCTTATTGTATCCGGAAGACGGTCGGGGTTTGAAGATATGAGGATTATCAGGCTGTTTTCCGGGGGTTCTTCAAGGGTTTTGAGAAAGGCGTTTGCTGCAGACTGATTCATCATATCTGCATCATCGACAACTACGATTTTATATATACCTTCAAATGCCTTAAGAGAAAGTAAATCATCAATTGCCCGTATCTCTTCTATCCTGATCATACCACCTTCAGGGGAAATAAGCAGAAAATCAGGGTGTATGCCGGAGTCGATCTTCCTGCATGAAGGGCATTCATCACATGCATCAATCTTTTCCGCATCCCGGTTTGATGCGGTAAGACAATTGATAACCTTTGCAAGATTAACAGCTGAAAGTTTTTTCCCGATGCCTGATTCTCCTGCGAACAGATAAGACGATGGAAGCCTTCCCCGCTGAATGGTTTTGAGAAGAATATTTATCGCCCGATCCTGTCCGATGATATCTCTTAAGGCCATATTAACCTATAAAATTTGTTATTATACTGCTGATCCTGTTGTGTATTTCCTGAATGTCTGCTGAGGCATCTATCAATTTTATTCTCTCAGGTTCTTTCTCTGCAAGGTTGTGATATCCATTTCTTACACGCTGATGGAATTCCAGATCCTCCAGTTCAAGTCTGTCTGTTTTGTTAATTCCCTTATTCCTTTTTAGCCCCACTTCAGCATCAAGATCAAGGAGTATTGTAATATCAGGCCTCAGTCTTCCTGTTGCAATCAGGTCGATTGAGTCAATAAGGCCTTGATCAATCCCCCTTCCGAAGCCCTGATATGCAATAGTCGAATCAGTGAACCTGTCTGTTATGATAATGGCGCCCCTGCTTATTGCAGGTAGTATGATCTCCCTTATATGCTGTGAACGTGAGGCGTTATAGAGCAAAAGTTCGGTGACTGCTGTCATCCCTTTATGTTCAACTGAAAGGAGAAGTTCCCGTATCCTCAACCCAATTTGAGTGCCACCGGGTTCTTCGGTAAGAACAACCTCAAATCCCTTCTCTTTAAGATAATCAGACAATAGCTTTGCCTGTGTTGACTTGCCTGTCCCTTCAATTCCTTCAAGAGAGATGAATCTGCCTTTCATGAAGAAGAGCCTTTTATAAGATTTTTTAATTTATTCAGTATGCTGAATACCTTTTCCGTTTCTTCAATGCTCCTTGACCCGGTTCCGCATGATGGCGTAAGCAGGATCTTTGACAGCAGCAGGTCTGCTGGTATTGATTTGGATAGTGTTTCAATGCCTGTATCAAATCTCTTCTTTATGGATGCGGCATCTTCATCTCTTATGGCTTCTGTTGTAGGTACTATACCCCAGGCGAGGCATCCGCCATTTTTCAGAAATCCGGTGAACTCTTGCGGGTAGAGAGAGATTGTTTCGATATAATCAAATGCATCAAAACTTATAATGCTCACGCCACTTTTTATGACGAGCGGCCAATCAGCCTTGCTGCAGCAATGAATGCCCGGTATGCCGCCTGCGTTTTTTACTGCATCTGATGCTTCCCCTAAAAGCCGTAGGGCTTCCTGGGGATTAACACCAATATAGCTCGAACTTCCGAGTGCAGAGAGGACAGGCTCATCTATGAATATGATCACCTGTCCTGCATTAGGCTGTAAGGTTTTTATCTGCCATCTGATCTTTGCCTTAAGGAGCATCAGTGCAATCTCCCGAAGCTCTTCATCGAAATAGACAAGCCTTCCAAAGGAGTCCTTAAGCCCGAGGGTGAATGTAATCGGCCCTGTAACATGTCCCTTAAGGAATGGGAAGCGCCTTTCTTTGATTTTCTTGATAAATGCAGAAAACCCTGTGGCAAACCTGTCAGAGACTGCTATCTCTGTGTCTTCAGAATAGGTTTCATAGAATCTTGTAAGGGATTCGCCCTCTCTTTCTAACCATATGGTCTGTCGTTCCTCATCAAGCTCTAGAAACGGCAGCCCCTCTGAGAACTGGGCAATCATTGATTCGCGGAATGATACTTTAGGGAGCTGCGGCCAGAAAGGTATATCAAATGTCCCAAGTACAAGCCTGCATGCCTCCTCACGGTCTGTGTGTGGAAGACTCCCGATGCCTGTTGTTGAAAAAGGTATAAACATTGTTAATGATACTCCATTCATAAGTTATCAAGTCAATAGGGGTTGAGTATGAAAAGACTATTGATTATGACTGAGAAAAATAATCATTTCATGTTTGTTATGTCCGTATGCAGGCAGCTATCAGAAAAAAAGAGGCAGGTTATTCCTGCCTCTTTTATGGTGCGTATATTTTTTGAAGAGTTATTTGCTCTTTCTTCGCTGGAATTTGGTCTTTTTCCTGAGCTTTTTATGTTTATGCTTGCTCATCTTCTTCTTGCGCCACTTCTTTACATTCCCCACACGTATACCTCCTTTGTCAGTTAAAAATGAAAAGTTAAAAGTGAAAAATTAAAAATATTTTTTTTAACTCTTAACTTTTAACTCTTAACTCTCGTTTGTATTCTCTTGCCTGGTCCATGAACGCCTCAAGCTGGATCTCAGTAATAGGAGATTCTGTCCCGTCATACGGTATGCTGATGCATGGAATGCCGTAGTCCCTGCTAACCCCTCTCATAATAGCCGTGACTATAGTGCCCGGCATACAACCAAAGGGCATTGCATTTATAATACCAGAAGATCCCCTCTCCAGAAGATCAATGCTTTTCCCGATACTTAAAACAGCTTCACCTTCAAATGAACTATGGAGGTAAGGTGATGCCTTTTTCAGGATTTCCTTTGTCTCCGGCTCTTTTAATGTCTTTAAGAAGCCCTCAAAATATTTAGCAAATCTATGCTCAATCCTCTTCTGAAAGAACTTCTTCAAGAGAAAACTAATAATAGCAGACTTTTCTTTTTTTAACAATGCCTTCTTTAAACCCATTAGATTTACATAATATATCCATTCCTCAACCGGCGCAATCCATACCTCTGCCCCCAGCGCCTCGACCTTTCTGATGAGGTCTTCATTCGAGAAGCGGTGAGATCTGACGAATATCTCACCGATTATTCCGATTAAGGGTTTTCTCCCATCATATCTGGGAAGATGTTCAAAGTCTTTCCTGATTCCACTGAGAGTTTCCTCAAGCGCGCCGTTAGTGTTGGTTTTTAATGACTTATATAACCTTTGCAGATAATTTTCATACAATTCATCTGCAGAACCTTTATCCTTTTCATATGGTCTTGTTTCATGCAGACTTTTGTTCAGTAGTTCATAAGCAACAACACCCTTCCATGCATGCATAGTGAAATCCTTCCCTACAATCCCCAGGTCTTTATAAAAAGTTGTGTCCTGATTGGGAGAAAAAATAGGTACATCTCCATATCCCAGATTATCGAGGACAGACCTGTGAAATACATTATACTGACCGAATCTGCACGGGCCGGTTCCCGATGGCATAAAAAATGCGCTTTTCTGAGGCACAAAGTCAGATTCCATCACTTTTCTTACCATATCACCTGTTGTAACAGTACAGGGATAGCATTCTTTACCGGAGACATATTTTCTTCCGACATCAGTGGTTTTTTTATCCGATTCAGGAAGAACCTCTGCATTGATGCCGCAATGTGCAAATGAAGCTGCAAGGGCAAATGCATGGTCTGACATTCGGGGGATGTAAATGGTACGTTTTGAATTATGGGTGATCTGTGGCGGGCGCGAAGAAGTTATTTCCTCCGGCATCTGCCTTCTGATTACTGATTTCCGGTTCCGGATACTGTCCATGAATGCCTCACACCTTGTTATTGCTCCGGCGTCAGCGCTGTGTTCATCTATCTCAATGTGGAGAAAAGGCTTCTCGCCCATTTCTCTTTTGAAGTATTTCAGAATGAATGAATCAGGTCCGCAGAGAAAATTTCCTATATAAATGGCATAAATGTTTTTAGTTTCTCTGACGTATCGGGCAGCTTTCAGGATCTGCTGTCCGGACCTCCAGTACATATTCGGCCATTCGCTTTCTATTGCATAGCCTTCTGTTGGCAGAAAATCGAAGGGAACAGACAAGATATCGAGGTCAGCAAGTTTTTTCGGTATTTCGAGATTGACGCCACTGTCAAGGGAATTATATGACCTTCCGATAATGACAATAGTATCGTCCTTGATACCGGATAAGAGTTCATTCCCTTTTGTCTTTATTGCGTTTAAAAAGTCATCCTGTGCTTTTTGTGCAGTATTGATCGCTCTGGATATCCTGTATTTATTTATGCCAAACCGTTTAAATGAAGCAGCAAGTTCATTAATCATGAATGTTATGCTGCGTCTCAGGTTTATGACAGGCTTGATTATGTTTATATCTTTGAAAGCAACCTGTGAAATATAGGGAATTGTTTGTGTGTAGGGACAGGATAAACCTTTGTCCAGACTATCTTCAGGTGTATTCAGATTGACAAAGCTCGGCAAGAATATGGCATCAACATTTTTATCAAGCAAATATTGTATATGGCCGTGTGCAACCTTAACAGGGAAACACGCTTCAGAAAGTACCCGCTCAAGGCCAAGATTAACAATCTGCCTGTTAGTCTTTGGAGATACCTCAACATTAAAGCCAAGCTCCCATAGGAGCGTTGACCAGAAAGGAAGATAATCCTGGAAGAAGAAAATATAGGGGATGCCGATCTTGAGTGATAAGTGATGAGTGATGAGTGATGATTTTAATTTATGTTCTTCGTGTTCTTTCCATAGCATTTCTTCTCTGAACAAAAAGAGGTCGGGATGCCCTGATGTATTTTTCTTTCTTACATCATATTTTTCGCATCTGCCGCCAAAAAAAAGAAAGTCTTTCTCCCCAACGATCTTTACCCTGTTTATTTCGCACACATTCGGGCAGCCCTTACACTCGAAAGATGATATTTCATAAGGACGCTTTGATAATTCGAATCCCTTGAATGTTGTCGTCAGGTTCTTTTTATCATCCTTCGTCCCCTGTCCTTCATCCTTCAATGTATTCATATGCTTCATTGCTATCAGCGCCATGCCAATTGCGCCGGTAACATCATGGTTGGCTGGCACCGTTATCTTTTTGTTGAGGTATTTCTCGAATGCAGCTACAACGGATCTGTTAAAGGCAACCCCCCCCTGGAAGAATATGTTGCTGCCGATATGTTTCCCGGCGACAACCCTGTTTATGTAATTCTGTACGATCGAATATGCAAGGCCTGCAAGGAGGTCATTCTTCTCCGCGCCTTTCTGGAGGTTCGCCATTAATGAGTTCTCCATGAACACGGTACATCTTTCGCCGAGTCTGCAGGGATTTTTTGCACTCAGTGCAGACTGCTCAAATTCTCCCTTTATTGATATGTTCAGTTTCTCAGCCTGTTCCTCAAGGAAAGAGCCTGTTCCTGCTGCACATGCCTTGTTCATTTCAAAATCGACTATAATGCCATTTTTCAGGGAGATAAATTTTGAATCCTGTCCGCCGATTTCAAATATCGTATCAACATCCTTATCTATAAAAGCAGCTGCAGTAGCCTGTGCTGTAATCTCATTCTTTACAATGTCAGCGCCGACATAATCTGCAATCATGTATCTCCCTGAACCGGTTGTGCCAACGCATATGATCTCAACTTTGTCGCCGATCTCTTCGCCTATTTCCGAAAGTCCGATTTTGACAGCCTCTATCGGTTTGCCTGCAGTCATAAGATATCTTTTTGCGAGCAGTTCTCCCTTTTCATCTATAACTGCGAGATTCGTACTGATAGATCCGATGTCTATCCCAAGGTAAGCCCTGATTTTATTTGCAGATGAGAGATCAGGAGTAAAGTTCGAAGAAATATTTGCCCTGATTTCATCATTTGTCATTCTCACTTCATCTCTTAGAGGAGGATATCCTTCTTCGAGAGGCCTGTATGATTTTAAAAACTGCTCAAGCAGTGATATGTCAAAATCGTGAATGGAACCTTCATGCATATTTTTCAATGCAGCGCCGATTGCTCCCATAAGTGCATGGTCCTCCGGGACAAACAGTTCATCAAGCTCGAAGATTTCCCTGAAAGCCCTTACCATCCCGTTGTTTGCTGCAACGCCTCCCTGGAATGATACAGGAGGTGTAATTTTTCTGCCCCTTGATATCGACCCCTTGAAGTTTCTCGCTACTGCAAAGCAGAGACCTGCTACAATATCTTCCACAGGTGTTGCGATCTGCTGAAGGTGGATCATGTCGGATTTTGCAAACACACTGCAGCGTCCTGCAATCCTCGGAGGTCTCTTTGATCTGAGCGCAAGATTGCTGAATTCCTCTATGGTGAGTCTTAATCTTTCAGCCTGCTGATCGAGGAATGAACCTGTGCCGGCAGCACAGACAGAATTCATGGAGAAGTCTTTTACAGAGCGGTTGTCCTCACTCAAAAGGATAAGTTTGGAGTCCTCTCCTCCCATTTCAATTATCGTCTTTATATGCGGGAACAGATTAGATGCAGCATATGACTGTGCAACAATCTCATTAACAGGCGCTATATTAAGGATGGAGGCGATCAGTCTGCCGGAAGATCCTGTAACAGCAAGTGAAAAGGTAAGAGGTGATGAAGTGAAAGAACGGTTTAATTCTCTTAACAATTCAAGGGCAACAGGAATAGGAAGCCCTTTATGTCTTTCGTAGCGACTGTAAAGCTTTTCCCCTTTTTCATCGAGAACAACAAGCTTTACACTTACAGAACCTGCATCAAGACCAATGAAGTTCATTAATACTCCGATTTTTATAAAAATTATACCACAGACATATTCTTTATGAGAGATGTATGATTATCTCTTTTTATGATGCAAAGGAAAAAACCTGGATGGGACTTCCTCTTTATATAACCGATAACCTTCACCAAAACGGTTTAAAAGCTCCTGCAGGCTTCAGCAACAGCTCTGTCTTCAATTATTAAGGAGATCATAAGAAAAGCCACAGACCCTCACCCTTGCCCTCTCCCCTCAAGGGAGAGGGGACT
>VGWX01000012.1 GCA_016873615.1 Nitrospira sp.
ATTCAATAATGAAAAATCGAATCCCGTGGCAAGCTGATTATTCAACTTGCCCAACACCACCAATCCCTTGACAAAAATCACAGTTGCTCAAGGGAGGGGCGATTCTTAATCCACCTCTCCCTTGAGGGGAGAGGTGAAGGGTGAGGGGGTGTGGTTTTTCTTAACCCAAAAAATGCATTTGGATAAAACCACAGAGTTCACAGAGGTATTTTAAACTTCAAAAAGACTTTTAATTTCAAGCAATTCTCTGCGTCCTCGTGGTATATTTTTGACAACAATTAAGACTCAATCTTGCATAAAATAGTGCACAGAGGAAATTACAAAAACTGTTAGTTTCTCTTTTATTATCAATATCTTTCTCCGTGTTCTCTGTGGTTAATTGCATTGGTAGGGTTAAATGGTTTTTGAGACAGGTAAAAGGTTATGAATATAGTGTCAGAACTTAAGGAATAGCGGTTTATGCGGTTTTGCTTTTTTATGCTTCTTCACTTTGGGATGTGAGCACGAGCGGCACAACGAACAGCGGGATTCGCTGCAGCATTGGCAAAATGTGCAATCCGGACATGAATGCTTTTTCTTTAACTCCTCTCCTCCCATTATATAGTTTAATACTTTTAAGTATAAAAATATCTGCAGAGAGTAAACATTCAGTGGAGCGGGGCTTTTTATCAGAATACAACCCCTGCACCCCTCCCAAGAGGGGAATCAATGTACTACAGTCCCCTCCTTGGAGGGGTGCAGGGGTGGGTAATTTACACGCTTCACTGAAGCCTTACTGCAGAGATAAGTTTTGTCTTGACATTTATAATTCTATTTTCTAAGCTTTTTACAAGGTTGATTTAATTTATTTTGCTCTGGAATTTCTATCAGTAAATCTCTATCAGGGGGGTGGAGATGAAAAAGATAGCTTTATATATTTCTATTCTGTCCATTCTTTTTGTTTTTTTAAGCTGCGGCGCTGGTGGTGTTTCCAGTAAAGGTTCTTCACAGATAAATGTTACAGCAACGTTTAAAGATTTTAATGCTGCCGCAGGTGTTAAGGCTGCATCCTCAACCCTTTTAAATATCCGTTATACAGTATCCGGCCCCGGCATGACAACAATAAAAGGCATAGCACCTGTTTTAGGTAATATGGTTGAAATTAAGCTCGATGTGCCTAACGGTACCCAGAGACTCTTTGTAATTGAAGCATTGGATGCTCTGGATAATGTGAAGTATGCAGGTTCAGCAAAAAAAGACCTTGACGGAACTCCTGCGTCTATTGAGATCATCCTTTCATATAATCCCTTGGTCGGCACATGGGGATATGTACGTATACAACATGAAAACGGCGGCGACTGGGAGTCAACCGCCGGAAAGATCATTCTGAATGCTGATGGCACAGGATCAAATCCGCAGGTGAGGAATGATTTTGATGACAACTTAGCAAATGAGCAGTACGCCGGCACTTTTACCTATTCAGTCGAAAGAAGTCAGGACGGAAGTCTTCTTTTTAAAGGCATAAATGATGAAAATGGCGAAGTGAATTTCCACAGGATTTTTCTCTCCGATGACTTTAAGTTGATGCTGTTTGATTATACGGTTGAGCTCGATGAACAGAATATGCTGATAGCCGTTAGAATGGACCCCGCGAAAATCTATAGTAATGCCGATACCATCGGCGAGTATTTTAAAATAGGATATGCGTATGAAGCAGCTGCCGGAGCGGCTGCAAAATATAATTCTGATTCAAGCATCTTCACATTTGATGGCATCGGAAGTATCTCAGTCATTGGGAAAGCAAACTCAGACGGTGGCATACATGATTTTACTAATTCCCATACTTATTCATTCAGACCTGACGGATTGGTAACATTCGACAACGGAGGAATGGGTTACCTTAGCGGTGACAATAAACTATTTGTAAGATCAATTCCCGACATAATGAATGCATTCAGGTTCAGGTTCGGAATAAAAAAAGGCGACAGAATTTATTCAACCACTGACCTTGCAGGGACATGGGTGTTGGCGAGTTTTGGAGATGGTAACAACGGAAGCAGTTTCTTTAGCCATCTTGGAATGTGGACGTGTAACAGTTCCGGGAACTGTAATATTTCGGGCAGGAGACAGGTGAATGGGATTATTTCTTCAACACCGGACAACCGCACTTTTTCTGTAGCTCCTGACGGCAGTTTTGGCGCTTCTTTTGCTGCAAATATGCCCTCATATGTGGCTGCAATGGGTAGCAATGGCAATGTCTTTCTTATGAACAGAAGTTTTGGTGACTCAACCCTCAGGAGAATATCGATTGGCGCGAGGTGCAGCGGTTGCTCTAATATTGCAGAACTGACAGGGATAACAGGAAAATGGCTTATCTACAGAACGCCGCAGGGTGGAACCGAACGCGGCCCGGCTTGTGTATATATTACTCAAACAGGCAACCTTTTTATTACAAAAGGCTATTCAGAATTCGGCCTTGACTTTAACGCAGGAGGCAGCATAAACGGCGATCAGGTCCAGTTTGAATCTGGGTTTAAAGAATGCGATAAAGAAGCTCATGGACCGGTAACAGGCGTGGTAAATGGAAATGCCATGAATGGTACCTATACGCTGTATGGCGGATGCGGTAATGACAGCGGAACCTGGCGGGCAGTAAAGGGGGAGTGTCCGTCTTCTGAACCTTTAACCCAAGCCTCAGTTCGTATTGCTCTTTATTCTGATGGATATAGGCTTGATTTTTATGTAGATCAACAACCAGGTGCCCCTGTTATTAACTCTGTAACTGTGTCAGGGCCGGATATCGATTCGCTGAACTTGAATCTTGAATGTCAGCTTCCGGTCTATTGCCCGTGGCATAGAACTGTTTTTTTCGGTACAGCCAAACCGAATTCAGGTAATACATATACATTCAACATTAATTACAATAATGGTACAAGCGAAACACTTACTGATACAGTATCGGATATAGGTGTCGGAATGCCTGTTTTGTTATCTCCACAGGATGGAGCGATACTGAATACTACTACGCCGAATTTTGTATGGCAGCCTTCAACTGGTTGTGCTGCCTGGTATCATCTTGTTGTATCTGATAGTAATGGCAATGCAATATGGTGGCCTCAAATATCAAATGGCAATACTTCTGCAATTTATAATTTTGACGGTACGGCAATAAAACCCTTAGAGGTTGGCAATAGTTATATGTGGGGTGTCAATGCAATTGACGATTGCCTTAATCAAAATGACGGACATGACAATCTTGCCGGTGCATTCGGCGGAACTTTTACTGTTCAGTAACCGGATAAATTACTTTTACTGATGCATGTATTTGAAATAGTTAACAAAACATTAAGCTCCCATAACAGCCACTTTTTCTCCGACTTTTATGTCAAAGACAGACGAGGCATGAGCGCTGTTCACAAAAAACTCAAGATAACCAAAGCTGTTTATAAGGGAATAGAGTTCCTTATCCCCGGTTTCAGAATAATATTTTTTAAGAGGCGCCATCCTGTTTTTCAGAAGCACCTTTAGATTGCTGTTCTGGTTATTTGCACCAAGCTCGTCTATCATTTGTGCGGTTATGTTGGTGGTTGCATTGCCAAAGTGATCTATATAAATAACCTCACCTTCCACAACTTTTGGTGACGGCTTTACAGGAACAGGTATGGAAAGCTCTGTATACTTGTAAATCGGGTCGCCGAATTTTGATATACTGATCCCCTTGGAGAGCCAGGCAGCCACAGGGGCGAATATGTCTCTGCCGTGAAAAGTTGAACTCCTCTGGGGCAGGAAGTAATGTTCTGCTGTTATATTAATCACTGAAAAGCTCTCGCTTGAGGAATAAATACGGGAAAATACGCCATTGTCAGGTCCAATAAAATAGTGATAGTCAGTTGCTACAAGTATAGGTCTGCGGTTAGAGCCGACGCCCGGATCAACAACAACAATATGTATTGTCTTATTGGGAAATGATTTAAAGCCTGTCTCAATTGCAAAGGCTGCCTCCAGGACATTCTGAGGCCTTATCCCATGCGTAATATCAACAACAGTGGCAAGAGGGTTAATGCTTAGTATGACCCCCTTCATGATTCCTGCGAAGGGATCTTTATACCCGAAATCAGAGGTTAATGTTATTATGGCCCGCTGTTCCATGTATTCTACCAATTATATCACGGATATTATCGATATTCTTCCCTTCTGAATATGATCTTATGCCATGGATAATTTCTATGGTTGCCATGGGGTTTATGAAATTGGCGGTTCCTACCTGTATCGCTGTAGCGCCGGCAAGCATAAACTCAATAGCATCCTGAGCATTTATAATGCCGCCTATGCCGATTACCGGGATCCTGACTGACTGCGATGCTTCCCATACCATCCTGATGGCTATCGGTTTAATCGCAGGCCCTGACAGTCCGCCGGTTATGTTTGCAAGTTTCGGTTTTTGTGTATCAATGTCTATAGCCATTCCCCGTAAGGTGTTGATCAAAGACAGGGCATCACTTCCGGATTCTTCGGCAGCTATTGCAAATTCAGTGATATCCGAGACATTCGGCGATAATTTAGTGATTATAACCCTTTTACCTGCGGATTGCTTCACCTTTAATACAAGTCTTGAGAGCGCTCTCTTATCAGTCCCGAATATTATGCCGCCCTTTTTTACATTCGGACATGACACATTCAGTTCTATAGCATCTACCCCTGCATCATCGAGTGCTTTTGAGAGCCTGACATATTCCTGGATAGTGTTGCCCAGTATATTCACTATTATTTTAGTATCGAACTGCCTGAGGTAAGGCAGCTTTTCTTTCAGGAATCTTTTCAACCCGATGTTATGGAGGCCTATCGCATTCAGCATGCCGCATGGTGTTTCACATATTCGCGGAGGCGGATTGCCTTCCATAGGCTTCAGCGATATCCCCTTAACAACTACAGCGCCGAGCATGTTCAGGTCGAGGAATTCAGAGTATTCCTCTCCGTAGCCAAATGTCCCTGATGCTGTCATAACAGGGTTTTTCAGTTTGAGGCTGCCTATCTCAACCGCTAAGTCCATACAATATCCTCAATCGGAAATACAGGGCCTTCCTTGCAAACCTTTTTATATCCGCTTATTGTGTTAACGACACATCCCTGACATGCGCCGAATCCGCAAGCCATGTTCTCTTCCATAGAAACATATCCCCTTATGCCTTCATGAAAAGCAATTGATGTTATTTCCTGAAGCATTGGTTTTGGTCCGCAGGTGTAGATTAAACAGGAAGTTTTGATTGATTCATTGGCGCTCAGGAATTGAGACAGAACTTCATTCACCATTCCTTCCTTGCCAAAAGAGCAATCATTTGTACAGACGATCAGTTTATTCCCGAGTTTCTCCAGTTCATTAAGCAGAAGCAGTTCGTCCTTATTTCTTGCTCCATAAAAAACATGGCAGTTATGTGAGAGTTTATTGATAAGAGAGAAGAGGGATATGATGCCTGTTCCTCCGGCTACTATGAGAGGTGTGCGTTTTTTTCGCGGGAGAGGATATCCATTTCCCAAAGGGCCGATTACACTGATGACCTTCCCCTTTTTAAATGCTCTCATAAGTGAAGTGCCTTTGCCTTTTATTCTGAACAGAAACTGAATTGTTTCCCGGGTTTTCTGCAGCCAACAAAAAGGTCTTTTGAGCAGCGGGTCATAAGAATCACCGGCTTCTATCATGTAGAACTGGCCTGGATTCGGTTCTGCTGCAGGATCAAGAGGTTCTAAAGTAAGTAGATTATGACTGCTGTTCAAGGAAAGGTTTTCGATTACTTTTGCCTTGAAGTATCTATTCAAAGCTGATCTCTAATATCTCATACTCCATTGTTTTTGCAGGCGCCTTTATGGTCACCACATCGCCAATTTCTTTATTCAGGAGTGATCTCCCGACAGGAGAAGTGATGGATATCTTCCCGTTTTTTGCATCTGCCTCGTCTGGTCCAACGAGCATGAAATTCTTTTCTTCATCAGTAGCAATGTCAAGCACCTTTACTGTTGCGCCGAATGCAATTTTATTCTGCGAAATCTTTGAAGGATCTATGACATCGGCAAGGGCGAGTTTTGTTTTCAGCTCCTGTATCCTTCCTTCTACGAAAGACTGTTTTTCTTTTGCAGCATGGTATTCTGCATTTTCGGACAGGTCGCCGTGCGCCCTTGCTTCCGAAATATCTTTTATATTGTTTGGCCTGTCTACCTTCAGAAGCTTTTGCAGTTCTTCCTGCAGCTTCTGATAACCCACTGGCGTTATCGGCATTCTTTTCAGCAAATTATTTCCCTCCCTGAAATAAATTAATTTAACACTTTCCAATGCTTTTTTCCAAGCAGATTATTGGTTCTGCGCGGAGTTGTGCATATAAATGGCAGCCGCAGGCTTTAGCCTGATTTGAAAGATTGTTCGAGCATTACAGGCGCTCAGGGACAACCCCTTTCCCAGAGGAAAGGCGATCAAGAAAATGAAAGGGACGAATTCAGATTATTACAGGCTCAGGGTGGACAAGTACCGGGTGTTCTATATGATTGAAGGCAATCGCGCTGTAGTTTTGCGAATTCTGAACAAAAAAGATGTTGAACGGTTTATCAGGAAGCTGAACTGAAAAATACAAGCGGATGAAGAAAACCTCAATACCAAATGGTATCCTCGATAGGAGCATTTGGAGGGTTCCCCTGAACTTGCCGTATCCGAGTTCCGCCGCGAATAATGTTTCATGGTATACGTAATTCACCTGCTTATCAACACCAGGCAAAATAAAAAATTGTTGAAAAGTACATGTAGCCTTACTTTTGCACTTATTAGTATGACATTCTGTGCATCCTGCACGATATTGTTCTGCCTGAGAAGAATCATAAATCTCTGTGATGCTCTGGCGGAATATGTTCCCTATGGGCGAAGGCAATTTCCTGCAGGCATGCACTTCACCATCTGAAAGCACCGCAAGAAAATTGAAGGCAGCCCCGCAGCCAAAGGTTGTACAACCCCCGAATGGCTCGTATCCTTTTTTATACGAAAGGATGCTCAACATATTGTCTTTCAGGCCAAGGACGAGGATGCCTTGACACTCTCCTCACAATGCCTTAGTCTACTAATCATACTTTTTTCTCTGGAGGATTCTATGCATTTCTCGAAGATGCTAATTCCAACTTTAAGGGAAGTGCCTGCTGATGCAGAGGCAGCAAGTCATGTGCTTATGCTGAGGGCGGGATATGTCAGACAACTTGCATCAGGCTTATACATTTATCTGCCTCTCGGAATCAGGGTCATGGAAAAGATAAACAGGATCCTCCGGGAGGAGATGAACGCCATAGGAGCGCAGGAAATTACAATGCCGGTGCTTCATCCGGCAGAGGTATGGCAGGAGACAGGCAGGTGGTCTGAAATAGGAGATGAGATGTTCAGGCTGAAGGACAGGACAGGCCGTGACATGTGTCTCGGCATGACGCATGAGGAGATAATGACATGGCTGGCGGTAAGGGAAATCCGTTCGTATAGGGACCTTCCGCAGGTATGGTATCAGATTCAAGAAAAGCTGAGGGATGAGGCCAGGCCGAAGAGTGGGATACTCAGGACAAGAGAGTTTCTCATGAAGGACAGCTACAGTTTTGATGCTGACGAAGAAGGGCTTGAAAAGAATTATAAGCTCCACGCAGATGCTTACCATAAAATATTTTCGCGATGCGGGCTGGACTTTTTCATGGTCCAATCAGACCCGGGTATGATGGGAGGCGCGACTTCACATGAGTTTATGGCGCCGAGTCCGGCCGGAGAGGATGATGTCGTTTTCTGTGATGTCTGCGGATATGCTGCAAATGTAGAGCTTGCCCTTTCAAACCCGGAGAAAATTGAAATAATGGAATGGGAGTTTGAAGATGTTCATACGCCTGAAAAGCGCACTGTCGGTGAGGTATCCAATTTTCTAAAACTCAGGCCGGAATATTTTATAAAAAGTTTGCTGCTCATCAGTGACAGCGGTCCTCTGCTTGCGCTTGTCAGAGGCGATCAGGAATTGCATGAAAAGAAGGTCAACAGGATTATAGGCAAACACAGACCTGCAAGCAAGGAAGAGGTGAGGGAAATACTCGGTGTCGAGGCAGGATTCATAGGGCCTGTGAACCAGAAACTCAGGATTATTGCAGATGCATGCCTTCAGGATGGTATCTATGTCAGCGGCGCAAATAAGCCGCATTATCATTCAAAAGGTATAAGACCGGGCAGGCATTTTACAGCAGAATGGCATGACATAACTCTCGCAAAGAAAGGTGACACGTGCGCGAAGTGCAATGCCCTGATACGGATCGAGCGTGTGATCGAGATCGGCAATATCTTCATGCTCGGGACAAAATACTCAGCCCCTCTGAAGGCATTCTATCTCGATGAGAAAGGTGAGGAAAAACCGATCATAATGGGGAGTTACGGGATAGGACCTGCACGCATCGCTGCTGCAGCAATAGAGCAGAATCACGACAAGGATGGAATAATCTGGCCCAAAAGCATTGCGCCGTTCGGTGTGGAGATCCTGCCGTTGAATGTAAAGGATGCAGGAACAATGAAAACCACGGAAAGGGTATATAATGACTTGACGGCAAAAGGGATTGAGGTCTTGATGGATGACCGTGATGAAAGGGCAGGGGTAAAATTCAAGGATGCTGATCTGATCGGTATCCCGATCCATATTATTATCGGCGAAAAGAACCTTAAAGAAGGACTTATAGAGATAAAGGACCGAAGAACAAAAGAAATTATGAAGGTGAAGATTGAGGATACAATAGAGCATATTGCATCCTCCTGGTAGACTTTTAGAAAATATTTTCATGGAGGGGGAAATGGACTTCTGGGAGAAGATAAAAAGTGATATTCAGAAAGGGATCAAAGAAGGTTTTGGAATAGTCAGGGAAGGTGTGACTGTTGCAAGGGCAAAAGCAGAGGAACTTACTGAAGAAGGCAAAAGAAGGCTGAAGGTTTTTGAGCTGAAGACCAAAGTCCAGAGGGAGATATCAGAACTTGGCGGCAGGGTATATGCCGTCAGCGAGAAGCTAAAAAATCCCATGTTGGATAAGAAGGCAAAAGCAGTTATCGCCCGAATTAAGAAACTCGAGACACAGATAACCAAACTGGAAGTCAAAAAGAAGGCGGCATTCAGGAAAACAACACCAAAGCGAGTCATTAAACCAAAAGGCAAATAATATATAAAGGAAATGAACATGGCAACCATCATCATTTTATTGATTGTATTGTTTCTTGTGGCTGTATTTTCTGTTCAGAATGCTGTGCCAGTGGCTATAACCTTCTTTTTCTGGAGATTTGAAGCATCTCTTGCAATAGTCATTTTTCTCTCGGTACTATGCGGTATGATTGCAGGGGCAATTATCGTATCACTGATTAGAGGTAAATCAACGGCAAAGAAGGAAGAAAAAACATCTGCGATATAGTTTTCTATAAATATGGATCAGGCAAATAACCCGAATAATGCAATTAACCACAGAGTACACGGAGAAACATTTTGATAATAAAAGAGAAGCTATCAGTTTTTATAATTTGCTCTGTGCACTATTTTATGCAGGATTGAGTCTTGATTGTTTTCAAAAAAATAACATGAGTACACAGAGAATTGCTTGAAATTAAAAGTATTTTTAAAGTATAAAAACCCTCGGTGAACTCTGTGGTTTTATCCAAATGCATTTTTTGGGATAATAGCTCAAGTAAATCAATATGTAAGCAACTCTTTTTTTACAGCTCCTTCTCTCAGAATTCTTGTATCTTCAGTTGTTACATCCACAATGGTCGACGGAAGGCCGCCGGGGGAAGGGCCACAGTCGATTATTAATTCTATTTGATCCCCAAAATAGCGCATAACCGTTTCTGCGTCCCGTGCCGGGGGCATACCTGACGGGTTAGCGCTTGTTGCAGTAAAAGGGAAACGGGCATGTTTTGCGAGGTGAAGGGCAAATGATTCTCCGGGGATTCTGACGGCTACCTTATGAGTGCCTGCAGTTATAAACTCGGACAGATGTTTTTTTGCAGGGAAAAGCAGGGTGAGCGGGCCTGGCCAGAATCTCTCCATGAGTTTTATTGCTGAATTGTTTATATCAGCTGCAATTGAGGACAACTGCCCTTTATGCCCTATAATCAAGGGCATTGCCTTCTCCCGGGGCCTATGTTTTATCTCATAGAGCCTTTGCAGAGAAGTTTCTTTATCAAATTTTGCGCCCAGGCCGTAAAATGTCTCGGTAGGGTAAGCAATAATGCCTCCAGTTTTCAGTACATCGACTGCACTGTGCAGAACCTGATCGCGGTTTTTATGGTTCATTTTTATCAAGAGCATCGCAAAATACTACCATAGAGACAGGGATTTTTACAGAATGTTGTTGTTTATGCAATATTTTAAGGTAAAAAATATTTTTAAAATCAATTCTTTTGTTGACATTAATAACTTTTTACTTTAATATTTAAAAAAATGATTTTAATGAGAAAGGAGGTGCAAAATGAAAAAAGTAGTACTTTTAGTCCTTTCTTTATCTTTATTATTGGTAACTGGCTGCGCTACAAAAGATTATGTGAAGCAGCAGATTGATCCGTTGATCGACAGGATCAGCAGGCTTGAGGCGAGGGTTTCAGCTGTTGAGTCCAAGGTTAATGCTCTTGAAGGCAAGGTCGCTGAAATTGACGCCATTAAAAGAGATGTGCAGCAGGCTAAATCACTGGCTGACGATGCCATGAAAACAGCAAAAGAGTGCTGTAACAAGGCTGATGCTGCCATGAAGAAAGCCGAGGAAGCTGCAAAGAAAGCTGAAGCTGCAGCTGCAAAGGCTGAAGCCGCAGCAGAGAGAGCAGAAAACGCTGCCAAGAAGTGCGAAAAGTCATTTGAATTGCAGCAGAAGAAATAAGTTTTTAGAATCTTTATCAGAAGGGGTTGGGGGATTTTTAGTAATCCACCAGCCCCTCAGTTTTTGTTGACTTCGTTATATCGACAGGAATTCCTTTTTTCTCCTTAAGGGCGGCCAGCATTTTATCTTTATCAATATTTTCATAGAGGTTTTTCTTTCTTAGCAATTGCACCGCTTCGTTGAAATAATTAGTATGCATATAATCATCTTTATGTATTTCGATAAAAATCCTGCTGTTCAGCATACCAACTTTAACGGGCTGGCGTATTATTGTAACCTTTGTTTTATTGGGTACTGCCTGGAAAAGTTTCGGAATATCTTCAGGGTACATTCTTATACATCCGTGACTTGCTCTTCTCCCAACAGCGAATGGCCTGTTTGTTCCATGGATGAGAACGCTTTTCGCCGAGAGTCTGAGCGCATGAGAGCCAAGGGGATTATCAGGCCCGGGAGGAACAACCCGGGGCAATTCAGGTTTTTCTTTCCTGATAGATTCAGGCACATGCCAGCTTGGCTTTACTAATTTTTCTGTTATTTTGAAAACTCCAACGGGCGTCTCGTTGCCTTCGCTGCCGATTCCTATAGGATAAGTTCTAACTATGGCTGCGCTGTGTTTTGAAAAATAATACAGCCTCATCTCCGAAAGATTTATGATAATTCCATCATATGATGCCGTGTCCGGCAATATCCATGAAGTGGGAATAGTAATTGATTTGCCACTGCCGGGGATAAAAGGATCAACTCCCGGATTTGCATCAACAATTGCGTTATAGCCGATTCCGAACCTTCGCGCAACTTCGATTAAAGACTCGTCACCTTTAATTTTATGGGTTTTTACTGAACCGATTACTGTATTGGTATTAGCATAAGAATAAATCTGGAAGGCGTCTGACGGTGAGGAAAACCCACAGATTACTATAAATATGAATATGGAATATATCCTGCACATATATTTGATAGTACCCAACGAGAAGTGTGAAATTCAAGTGATATTCTTACAGAAAGTGCAGATAAAGGGATATCGTTTTGCATGCCTTTGACATATATGTAATTGTTCTGATATTTTATTAACGGTGATGGGGTTCGCCATTAACCGTCCCGATGAATATCGGGACTGATAACTCCTGCTGAATATAACTTTTGGTAGGAGTTTTTTAGTTCCTGCCGAAAAATAGAAATCCAGAGGAAGAGAATACATGGAAATCCAATGGTTTCAGGCAGCTTTATGGATAGGGCTTGCGCTTCTTGCAGCTGTCCTCTCTGTAAGAATTGCTATTTCTATTGCGTTACTTGAAATAATCGTTGGTGTAATCGGCGGAAATTTCCTGCCTTTGCAGAGAACCGAGTGGGTGAACTTCCTTGCCGGATTCGGCAGCATTCTCCTAACTTTTCTTGCAGGCGCTGAAGTCGATCCCGAGGTGATGAAAAAGAAGTTCAAAGAGAGTATGACCATCGGCGTATTGAGCTTTTTTGCGCCGTTTCTCGGCGTTATGGCTTATGCCTACTATGTAGCCGGATGGAGTCTTCCTGAAGCACAGATCGCAGGCATTGCGCTCTCAACAACATCTGTCGCTGTCATTTATTCCGTAATGATAGAATCAGGATATAATAAGACAGAACTCGGGAAAATCATCATTGCAGCCACCTTTATCACTGATTTGGGGACGGTAATTGCATTGGGAATTCTCTTCGCTAACTACAACTGGTATATGCTGATATTTATTGCAGTGACAGCTATGACCCTTTTTCTGCTTCCCAAATTTGTTCCATGGTTTTTTCATAAAGTTGGAAGCCGTATAAGCGAGCCCGAGACCAAGTTTATTTTCCTGATACTCTTCGGACTCGGGGCGCTCGCTGTCATGGCAAAAAGTGAGGCTGTGCTCCCGGCATATCTCGTTGGGATGGTTCTCGCTCCGTTCTTTCTTGCGAACAGCACTTTAAGCCACAGGATGAGAGTAACTGCCTTTACGATGCTGACGCCCTTCTATTTTCTCAAGGCAGGCTCATTGGTCCAACTCCCGACGATTTGGAACAGTGCTGCCTTGATAGCGCTGTTTCTTATCCTGAAGGTTGCAGCGAAATTCATAGGGATATGGCCGACGATGGAGATCTTTAAATTTACCCGGAAGGAGAACATGTACACGACCCTGTTAATGTCGACCGGTCTCACATTCGGGTCGATTTCGGCCCTTTTTGGATATACAAATAAAATAATAAACCAGGAGCAGTATACAATCCTTCTGACAGTGGTTATACTTTCAGCAGTGGTACCGACGATTATTGCCCAGAGGTGGTTTCAACCTGATTTAAAAAAGGAGGGGGAAAATGTTTAAGAAGATTTTGGTAGCCAATGACGGCTCTGACGGCGCTAAGAAAGCTCTTAAGGTCGCCATAGAACTTGCAAGAAAATATAACGCCGAGCTTCACAGTATATCGGTAGAAGAGGGTGTGCCTCATTATGCGGCAACAATCGGTGAGGTGGAAGAGTACCGGAAGGAAGCGAACGGCTTTTTCCGTAACATTAATGACGAAGCGGTAGAAGAGGCCAAAAAATCCGGTATCACACTGCATATAAAGGTAAAGGCTGGACATGAGGTCGAGACAATCGTCAATTTCTCAAAGGAAGGGAATTTTGATCTTCTGGTCATCGGCTTCATGGGACACTCCAAGATATTCGGCAGGGTCTGGGGGTCAACCTCACAGAATATTACAAAGCTGTCTCCCTGTACAGTGATAGTCGTGAAATAATCAAGGTTATTTATTGTGAACTATTGAAGGAAAAGGACTTTTCATTTTTCAGTCGATATGCAGAACCACAGCAAAGCTGTTGAATAGCGCCCATACCTGATCATTCTCTTGAAACCCTATTTGGTTAGCATTGTCCGTGGTAATAATTGAGCACAGCTCTGTTCCATCAGAAATCCGCACGATGTATTCTGTGGTTATTTCCCCTTTGCTGATATGTGTAATGGTTCCTATGAACCGGTTCTCAGCCGTAGATTTGGGTTCCTTATCGCTTTTCTGTAAAATCACCCATGGAGCTTTTACCTCCGCTGTAATCAAAGATCCTGTTTTGAGACCGAGCCGGGATAGGCTGTCATTGGTGATTATTGTTGTTACTGTATCTCCGCTCAGCGCAATCATCTCCACTTTTGCCTGAATGTCTCCTTTTTTGATGAGACTGATTTTACCGAAAAAGCTGTTCCGGGCGCTTGTTTTTCTATGTGATTCCTTTTCAATAAAGTGTTTTGCCACCTGCTGCATATCAGCATCAGAAAAGTTAACATAGGAAGCCGTCATGTTGAGCGTGGAATGGCCCAACATCTTTTGCACAACAGGTAACGGCATATTGCTCTGCATGAGTTCTATTGCCCGTGATCTCCGTATGCTTTCCGGAGCGCCCGTGGCAGGGGGAATGCCTGACTCTATTGCCCGTTCATAAAATTTGCGGCGAACATGACCGGGGTCCACTTTAAAGAAGTTGCCCAGATATTTTTTAAAGGCAGGGTTATTCAGTGAAGACTTAATTTCTTCAGAGAGTGCCTCCGGTATCTGTACCTCCCGAGCCGGCCGACTATTTTTCTTTTCTGTTCTCCCCAGAAACACCAGTCTGCGCCTGAAATCAATATCACGGAAGGGGTTGATTGCCAGCACTTCATTCAGTTTGGCACCGGTATAACGTATTAAAAGAAATATCAGAAGGATGCGCCTGCGGGATAAACGAACGTCAGCCCGTGGCGCTCCGCCAGCCCAGCTTCGGAATGACTGTTCCATACGATTCATCTGAACCGTATCAAGACAGTGGGATTCATTCGGCATTGAGACAATGCGCGCATGGCTTGTTCGCTCAGTCACCGGGGACTTTGGTCTTTGTTTTTTATACCGAAACATCACTCATTATTATAACAGTGACGACCACAGATTGTTTCTCAGAGTCACTCTCTAAATCCATCTCCTAAAGCATCAAAGTTATCTTCACGATGCTATTGACATCTGATATTTTATATGATACTGTTAAAAACACGATAACTATATTATTCGTGTTAATAGTTTAACATATTCAAGAAGGAGGTTCTTATGTATTTCGAGACTGCCGGAATCGAAGTTGCTCCCTGGATTCCTCCACTTGTTGCACTGGTCGTATCTTTCTTTACATCTATGGGCGGAGTTTCAGGAGCTTTTCTTTTGCTTCCGTTTCAGATGAGCGTTTTGAACTTCACAAGCCCTTCCGTCAGTGCTACCAACTTTGTCTTCAATATCGTTGCGATTCCGAGCGGCGTATACCGTTACCTTAAGGAAGGCAGAATGGCATGGCCATTGACGTGGGTTGTTATTATAGGCACTCTCCCCGGCGTCTTTATAGGATACTATCTCAGAGTTCTATATCTTCCCGATCCGAGAACTTTCAAGCTCTTCGTGGGATGCGTGCTTCTTTATATCGGCGCCCGGCTTCTTTATGAAATGACTGGTAAGGCAAAAACAGGCAAATCGAAGATGAAAGAGCTTGAAGACAAATTCAGGGAAAGAACAAAACAAATTAAAGAACAACAAAAGAGCAGAGTGGCATCGGGTCTCCCTCCAGAGGCTGTCGTCAAAACAATTTCAGTGAGTTTTAAGAAAATAGAGTACGAGTTTTGGGGAGAGAGGTTCTCATACAGCACAATAGCTATGTTCTTCCTTGCATTTATTGTCGGGGTTATCGGCGGCACTTATGGGATCGGCGGAGGCGCCATCATCGCGCCATTCTGCGTAGCGGTATTCCATCTGCCTGTTTATACAATTGCAGGCGCTGCCCTAATGGGGACATTAATAACTTCAGTGGCAGGGGTATTTTTCTACAGCATCATTCCCGCAAAAGCCGGTATGGTCACCTCTCCAGACTGGCTTCTCGGCTTTCTTTTCGGTGCAGGAGGATTTGTCGGCATATATCTGGGGGCAAGATTCCAGAAATTTGTCCCTCAGAAGGCTATTAAGCTTATGCTGGGCACAATCATTATCTTACTTGCAATCAGATATATTTCACAGTTTTTTATGAAATAGCATTCCATAATCCGTCTCGTATCTGATTGAAAAGGAAGAAAATCACTATTGAGATAGTTCTGTCTTGGGAAGTATTATTGTGGTAAAATAAAACAACGGCGATGGAGTTCGCCTGAAACCGTCCCTCATAAAAGGGAATGATAACTCCTGCTGAAGAGAACTTTGGCAGGAGTTTTTTAGTTTTTGGGAAAACAAAATCACTCTTACAGGTAAAAGGGCATAGGAGGTTTAAATGGTTCTTGATAAATATTCACACCTCAAAGAAGAAATCGAAAAGTGCATATACTCGATTCTGACAATCGAAAGCATTACTGTTGACATCTGTGAAGAAATCAGAGAAAAAATTGAACATAATCTATTTAATCTCGTTGTCCTCGGTCAATTTAAAAGGGGCAAGACCACCCTTATCAACGCCCTCTTAGGAGCGGAAATATTGCCCACCGCTGTTGTACCTCTTACATCTATAGCAACAATCCTCACATACGGCGATACGTTGAATATTAAAGTGTATTTCAACGATGGCAGGGTGACTGAAATCGACCTGGCAAGCCTTCCCGGGTATGTAACAGAAAAAGGAAATCCCCGGAACGAGAAGGATTTGCAGGAAGTCATTATTACCTATCCCTCGTCCTATCTAAAAGACGGGGTGAGACTGATAGATACTCCCGGCGTAGGTTCGGTTTACGAGCATAACACTGATGTGGCTTATCAGTATCTTCCAAAATCGGATGCCGCCCTGTTTCTTCTTTCTGTGGACCAGCCTTTGAGCAAGGCTGAGCTGGATTTTCTTAAAGATGTCAGGGAGTATTCAAACAGGATATTCTTCCTCCTCAGCAAGGCAGACTATTTCTCCGAGCCTGACCTCCGTGAGTCGATGGAATTCTCAACGGATGTGCTCACAAAGGCGATGGAGACCGAAGTTCGGATTTTCCCGGTTTCTGCGAAGCTTGCGTTAGAGGGAAAGATTTCAGGCAACGAAGCCCTTGTCAATAAGAGCCTTCTTCCACAATTTTCCGAAGTGCTCAACAATTTCCTTATGGAGGAAAAGGGAAAGATACTGATCATATCGGTTGCGAACAATCTCCTCCGATTGATCTCTCAGGCGAGGTTCGCACTTGAACTTGAGATGAAATCGCTGTTTACCCCCCTTGAGGAGCTGAGGGAGAAGATAAATATCTTCGAAAAGAAGGAGAAGGATGTCCTGACGGAAAAGAGCGATTTCGACTTGCTCCTGGATGCCGAAATTAAAAAGATAATCAACAACGTTCTTGAAGAAGACCTCAGGGTCTTCAGACAGGAGTTGATTCTTAAAGTATCTGAAATCCTTGAAAACCGCTATAAAGAGTATTCTGACATGTCTCTGAGGAAGCTTCGGGAGCGCCTTGAGCAGGAGATTATTACGGAAGTAAAACAGGCTTTTGCGTACCGGCGTGTCATCGAAGATGAAAAGCTGGCAAAGATATTTGAGACGGTCTGCAGGAGGTTTGTTACAAAGATCGATGAGACGGTGGATTCCCTTTATAAGTTTTCTTCCGAGCTTTTCGCGGTCTCTTTTGATGCGGTGAAGGCGGAAGCGCTTTGGTCATCGAAGTCCGAGTTTTACTACAGATTCCAGGAACAACCGGTGGGTATTGAGATAGTGACATCGTCGGTGACTTTGCTGCTGCCGAAGTTCATAGGTGATAAGATAATCCTGAAGAAGATGAATGAATATTTATGTAGAGTGATTGACCTGCACACCGCCAGGGTCGGGTACGACTTTGAAAAGAAGCTGGACAAGGGCAAACTCGATTTCAGATGGGAGATGCGCCGCAGGATAGAGGCTACGATAGAAGGGATAAGAAACGCCATAGACAAAGGAATTACTCAAAGGTCAGGAGGCGAGAAGGAGGCGACTGAAAGGAAGACCCGCGTCTCACAGATTCTCACACAGCTTGACGGAGTTAAGGGAAGACTGATTCAGATACAGCAAGAGGTTTCTTCTTAATTCTAAAAAAAATATTATAGAACAATGGTGTTCGTTTTTTGAAATGTCCTGTTCTTTCAGTACCGATTACTCATACTGATAAACCTTAGAAAGGGTTTGTTATAAATAAGCTAATCGGGAAAGGAGAAAAACCCATGTCAAAGATCAAGAATGTAAGAGCAAGGGAAATTCTGGACAATATGTTTGAGATTGAAATACCGGGATTTGGTAAAGCAAAACTGGAACATTTAGTATCCGACTTCACAGGAACACTCTCTGTGGATGGAAGACTTCTGCCTGGGGTCAGAGGGCAGTTCAATGAGATAGCAAAGTTTCTGAAGATACACATTCTGACTGCCGATACATTCGGCAAGGCAAAAAAAGAACTTGCCGGAATTGACTGCAGGATACGGATCCTAAAAGGGAAAAATCATGATATACAGAAAGAAGCTTATGTTAAGAAACTTGGAGCTGAGAAGGTTGTTGCCTTTGGAAACGGTAATAACGACAGGAAAATGCTGAAAGCAGCAAAAATCGGCATCGCTGTCTCACAGGGAGAGGGCTGCGCGGTCGATGCGATAATGGCTGCTAATATCCACGTTAAGAATGTCAATATAGGGCTTGATCTCCTGCTGCATCCGAAAAGGTGCAAGGCAACATTGAGATTTTAAAAATGTCCTTTCTCTTTTGCACTAAGTCTTAAACAAACCCTTGGATTTTAAAAGTTACGCATGAATGAGTTGATCGGGAGAATCCGCGAAATAGACTTAATAAAGTCTCATATTAATAAAATGCAGTCGTTTCATATCTACGGGCCTGAAGGCGCCGGCAAGACTGCAATCCTCAAACACATCTATGATAACTGGAATGACCTGCACACCCATCTGATTCCCATTTTCTGTAAAGACAGCAGGACATTGAAAGAGACACTCCTGTCTATAGCAGGATTCCTGTTGCAGCGCTCACGTAGTCTTCAGAATATCGATAAGTACAAAAGGATTAAGGAGATTTGCCGTCTGAGCGACCTAAAAGATATGAATTCAAGAGACTTGAAGAACATGATATTCAGTAACATCGGATACAAAAAGTTTTGCATAATGCTCGATCACCTGGATTGCGTCACTCCCAGGATTAATGCATTTTTAACCCCGTTAAAGGATCGCGCTGTAACGATCACGGCAAGCAGGCAAAGTTGGGAAATAGCCGATTACAGTTTTTCTGCACGTCTCGATTACTGCCTTTGGCTTCTGCCGAAAGTGAAGATAGATAATCTGTCAAGACGAGACTCATTTTTATTAATGAGAGATATTTCGGGATATTCCGGAAGAGGAAACAAGAATCTCTTTGCCGGGGTGTATCAAGTCACAAGGGGCAACGCGCGTCTTATAAAAAAGGCCATTGGAAAGACCATCTTGCCGGAATACCATGCAGACGGTCATATTAATCTAAAATTAATTATGCTTGATATCAAGATTGATAAGATAAAGGCAGTGAAGAAGTAAGAATCGATATGCAATTATTTGGGATTTTTTCCGCCGTACTTAAGCTGAGATAGTTATTGCAATCTCCAGCATCTGCATTTGGATATCCCCCTTTAAAAATGTAATTAAGGTTACATTATTATCTTGACAATATATTATTAAAAATGTAACAATAGTTACAATAAAATAAAGGAGGTAATGTAATGGAAACGTTTTATTTGGCAGGGATGATTGTTGCAGGACTTTTTTTCGGCTGGACTATCGGTTCTCATTATACCGGGGCTGTAATGGGGACTGCTTATGGAGCTAAGATACTCAATATACGTAGCGCCACCATTTTAATAGCTATCTTTGCGCTTCTTGGCGCTACTTTTCAAAGTCATGAAGTAATCAAAACAGTGGGGACGGGAGTAATACCTGCGGAGTATATGAATCCGTTCAGGGCCATGATAATGATGCTTACGGCAGCTCTTGTTACGGCAGTAAACACATGGCTTAAGCTTCCTATTTCCACAGCCCAGTTAGCCGTTTTTTCTATAGTCGGGGTAGGACTTGCAGTAAACGCTCCTATTGCATGGGGGAAAACTATGTTGCCTTTGGCTATCGCATGGGTGGCAACCCCGATTTCTGGTTTGATCTTAGGCTTCATTGGTACGAAAGTCATTGGAAGCTTAACCACAAAAACTGTGGAAAAATTTAAAAAATATATTCTGGTTGTTACATGCTGCTATGCTTCCTTTACATTGGGCGCCAACAACAGCGGGCTTGCTGTGAGTGTATTGTACGGAAGCGGGACAGTGAACTCTCTGCTGTTAGCGGGTTTTATAGGAGGCATAATGGTAGGAATAGGCGCGCTTACCTGGGGGCGTCCATTGCTGGAAAAAGTGGGTCTTCATATTGTTCAGCTGGAGATAAACAGCGCTATAGGAGCCCAGTTTGGGCAGGCCACAACAGCTTACATCGCAGCCCTTTTTGGATATCCTACCTCAATGAACCAGGCAATAGTCGGCGGGATTGCAGGCGCAGGGCTTGCCCGTGGCGCTAAATACATACAAGTAAAAGCCATAAAGGAAATCGTGGTCAACTGGGGCATTTCTTTGATTGTGTCCGGAAGTGTTTCATTTATTTTATATAAGGTATTGTCGTGGATTTTAGGAGCAAAATAAGTTTTAAAAGGAGGAATATAAAATGTTTGAAAAAATAATGTATCCAACCAATCTTGAAGAGTTTTCTTTACCGATTCTGAAAAGTTTAAGCTGCCTGAAGGCTGGCGGGTTAAGAGAAGTAGTTTTATCCCATATCATCGACACAGATGCCTTATATGCCATGAGGCGTTCCGGATTGCCTGTGGATGAAGAACAGATTAAGAACTCTGTTCAGAAGGAATTGGATTCTTATTCAGAGTATCTTGAAGCAGAGAATATCAAATCAAAGATAAGGATTGTTACCGGATCAGTTGTTTCAGAGATCGTGAAGACATCGACAGAGGAAGAAGTCTCGCTTATCGTTGCAGGCCGGCAGAAACGTGATGTACTGGGAGAACTCTTTGTTGGTTCAACCACGGACCGCGTGATAAGAAAATCAAAACTCCCTGTCCTGGTTACAAAATATCATACTCTGAAGGAAATAGAAGGTAAGGTGTCCGAACAATTCTGCAGCAATATGTTCAGAAAAATCCTTTACCCTACAGACTGGTCTCTCTGCGCAGAACGTGCAAAACAATATATTTCTATCCTCCATAAAGTAGGGGCCTCAGAGATTGTTATTGCCCATGTCAAAGAAGACAGGTTTGAGTCTGAAGTGTATTGTGAACAAGAATTAGAGTCGTTAAATAAAGAATTTCAAGCAGAAGGTTTTAAGGTATCCACTCGCATGCTTCAGGGCAAGGCATATAAGGAGATAAATCGTGTCGCAACCCAGGAGGATGTTTCCCTGATTGTTATGGGCTCGCATGGGAAAGGTTTTGTCGAAGGCATACTGTGGGGCAGTGTTTCACAAAGGGTTGTCGAGTATAGCGAAAAACCGGTACTCGTCGTGAAATAAGAAGTCTTAATTGATAGACTGGTTGATTTTCAATTTAAATAATGTGACAATAGTTACATGAAATGGCTGTTTTTTTCATACAGTCTTCCGGCTGAGCCTTCGAAGGCAAGAGTTTATGTCTGGAGGCAGCTCAAAAAGCTCGGAGCGGTTAATTTTCAGACGGTATGGGTTATCCCATATTCAAAAGAAAGTGTTGCTGAACTTAATAAGCTCATAGAAGACATTGAAAAGCATAAAGGTGAAGGTCTCCTCATTGAGGGAAAGACCTTAACTAAGAGTCAGGAAGAATCTATAGGGAAAGTCTTTATAGACTCAAGAAATGAGGAATATAAGGAATTGATCGAAAAGTGTGAAGATTTTTTCAGGGAAATAAAGTTCGAGATAAACAGGAAGAATTTTATTTTTGCAGAGGTTGAAGAAAATGAAGAGGAACTTCAAAAGCTGAAACTGTGGATGAAGAAGATCGAGAAAAGAGATTTTGTAAAGGCGCCTTTGAGAAAACCAGCTATCGAAAAAATAAAAGAGTGCGAAAAGATGTTCGAAGACTTCACACAAAGGGTCTATAAACAAAACCAATCGAAGAATAAGTAATCCGGCTTTTTTGTTCAGACAAGTAATTTTTTAGGGAAATAAAATGAATAAAGAAAGAAAATTTTTCGGTTTCAGCAAAAACGTTACTATAGCGGGGTTAGTGAGTTTCTTTATGGATGTGAGTTCAGAAATGATTTACCCCCTTGTCCCTCTCTTTCTTGCGAATGTTCTTGGTGTAAACAAATCCGTCATCGGACTTATAGAAGGTATTGCAGAATCGACTGCAAGCTTACTGAAAGTATTTTCAGGCTGGTTTTCCGATAGAATCGGAAACCGTAAATGGCTTATGGCTGTTGGGTATGGCATATCAACCTTAAGCAGGCCGATTGTTGCTCTTGCTTCAGGCTGGCAGCATGTTATGGGTTCGCGCTTTATGGACAGGTTCGGGAAAGGCGTCCGCACTGCGCCGCGCGATGCCATTATTGCCGAGTCCACAGAAAAAACACATCTTGGGAGGGCATTCGGCTTACACCGTTCAATGGATACAATGGGCGCTGTGATCGGCCCCGCTTTTGCTTTTCTGCTTCTCGGTCTGTTTTCAAACAACTATCGTATAGTATTCTGGCTATCGATGATTCCCGGAGCTATAGCAGTGCTATTGATTATTTTCTTTATTACGGAAAAGAAGAAGGCTGTTGTTGCACATGCAGAGAGGCCGAAACTTACACTGAAACATTTTGACTGGAGGTTCAAATTTTTTGTCGCAATCGCCACTCTGTTCGCAATAGGGAATTCCAGCGATGTGTTCCTGATACTTAGGGCGCAGCAGATAGGGATTCCCACTTTGATAATTCCAATGGTCTACTTATTGTTTAACCTTATTTATTCCATTTCAGCTATTCCCGCCGGTATTGCTGCGGACAGGTTTGGAAGGAAAAGAGTTATACTCCTTGGTTTTGTACTGTTTGCAATCCTTTATTACGGATTTGCTGTTGCAAAAGACACTACGGCTATTTGGGTTTTATTCGGTTTCTACGGCCTATTCATGGGACTGACAGAGGGTATTCAAAAAGCATTTCTCGCTACCATAATACCGTCTGATTTCAAAGCCACTGCCTTCGGTGTTTTTAACACAGCGGTCGGACTGGCCATGTTACCTGCGAGCATTATCGGTGGATGGTTATGGGATCACGTCTCTCCATCTGCGACATTTTATTTCGGGGCAATAACGGCTGGGTTATCGGCGATTTTGTTTGTTGTGTTTATTTCAGTTGTGAGGGGAAACAGCTATGCCAAATGATCCGATGATAAATATGACAGACAGCAACCATTGCTGTAAAATAGAAGATAAGCATGTCAGCATATAGTATTCTTAGATGAATCAATCATTAACAGATCAGCTGGAAAAATGTGAATGTTGCCCGCGCAGATGCGGGGTAAACAGGCTTGAAGGTGAAACCGGTTTTTGCGGGACCGGGTCCGATATTGAGATTTCCCATGCAGGCCTCCATTTTGGTGAGGAACCTCCAATTTCCGGCACCAATGGTTCGGGCGCGATTTTTTTTAGCGGGTGCAATCTCCGGTGCGTGTTTTGCCAGAATTACCAGATCAGCCAGGAGTTCCAGCCGGGCCGCGCAAGGACTCTGACTACGGACGAGCTTGCAGCCGAGATGCTGCGGCTTCAGGCTGAAGGCGCCCATAACATCAATTTTGTTTCACCCTCACATATGATCTTTCAGATGGCGGATGCTATACGGTCGGCAAAAGGGAAGGGGCTTATCGTGCCGGTCCTGTATAATTCCAACGGTTATGATTCGGTGGATGCGCTGCGGCAGATCAGGGGCCTTGTGGATATCTATGTTCCGGATATCAAGTATCTGGGAAATGAACCCGGGAAGAAGCTTTCCAATGTTGACGATTACGCCGACATAGTCCCCGGCGTCCTCGGGGAAATGCTGGACCAGGTGGGCCGCCTTGTTACGGACCACGATGGCATCGCCGTGCGGGGCTTGCTGGTCCGTCATCTTGTATTGCCGGGTTACCCGGAAAACAGCCGGCAATGCCTCGCATTTCTGGCGGACCTGTCTCCGGATATTCACGTCAGCATCATGTCGCAGTATTCTCCTCAATATAAAGCATGTGATTTTCCAGAGATAAACCGGGCCCTGACAGAAAAGGAATATGATGAAATCACAGACTATGCGCTTGAACTCGGCTTGGAGAATGCATTCATACAGAAACTCGAAAGTCAGACCCATTACCTGCCTGATTTTTATCAGGAACGACCCTTCAAACGGTGATGTAAACAAACAAACTGCACGTATAGCGCGGTGGACAATCTTATTCACAAGGGATTTAATAAATAGAGTGACATAGGTTTGAATACCCTCAACCCCTTCTTAACCCCTCCCGATGGGACGATGGAAGGCAGGTCTTCTCATAGAGAACACCGCGGGAGAAAGAGGGGATATCGCCTCCACGGTTTAAAACCTGGCAGAAATTATATCAGGTGTAAAACACCCTTTGATATCCGGCATCTGTTTTGATACCTGTCATGCATTTGCTTCCGGATATCATATGCGTGATAAAAAAGATATAGAGCGTATTGCGGATGAAATAGAAAATTATGCAGGACTTGACAGGATAAAGCTCATTCACCTTAATGACTCAAAAGGCGTTATAGGTTCGTGCATTGACAGACACGAGCATATCGGTCTCGGGAAAATAGGCATGAAGGGATTGAGCTGTTTCGTTGATCATCAGGCTTTCAGAGACATTCCCCTGATTTTTGAAACACCTAAAAAGAGCGAGGAGGATGACCCTGTGAATCTGGCGAAAGTCAGGAAGATGATAAGATGAATACAATAGTTCTAATATTAAGAACAATCGTTCTTAATATAGGATCGTTTACAAAAAAGCATTATCTGTTCTCAAATGTAATTTTATTGTTGACAAATGGGATTGTTTGTTGTATAAAAACATACAGGTGAATAAATGCTAAAAAGTTTATTTTCATCATCAATTAGAGCGGATGTGCTCTCACTGCTGCTTAACAGTCCGGACGAGCAGTTCTACATCAGAGAGATAGCCAAACTCCTCAGAAAAAATCCATCCGGCATCAAGAGAGAACTTGACAATCTTGAGAAAATGGATATCGTGACCAGCGAAAAGATTGTTAACCTCAAATATTTTCAGGCAAACAAAGAATCCCCCCTGTTTTCGGAGCTGAAAAATCTCATAACAAAATCCCTTGGCCTGCCTGGTGCGCTTAAGGCAGTGTTGAGGGCCTCAGGCGCCAAAGCTGCTTTTCTTTACGGTCCATATGCAGAAGGGGATGACGTGACTGCCGTAGACCTTTTTGTCATCGGTGCATCGTCATCACTTACCAGAGAACTTAAAGACCTTGAAAGAAGGTTTGATCAAAAGATTGATTGCACGCTTATGGAAGAAGACGAATATAGACTGAAAAAGAAAAAAGGAGATTCCAACCTGAAAAAGATTTTATCAGGTAAAAGGATTACACTCATAGGCAGACTTTGAGTGCAGAGCGCCCCGCATTTCTTGTACTGGGAAGTGCGGGTACGAAAGGGGGTGAATTCTAATGGCAGCAACAAAGAAAGCAGCTAAGAAAGCAACAAAAAAGACCGCAAAGAAGAAATAGTTTCACTCTACACACACATTTTTTTTAGGCTGGAGGAGAAATTCTCCAGCCTTCTTTTTGCGGTCTTCTAAGATATGAAACTCTATTCTGCTGAAAAATTCAAGTGAAATTTTTAACTTATTGAAAAATAAGTAATTTTAACTGTAGACCAGTACGGGCTGCTGGCTGACTTCTGTGACTAATTCCCAGTAATCCGGGTGCGAAAGCAGCTTTTTGAGGAACTTCAAATTTGTAGTATGCCCTGACTTATTGGCGATTATATGACCATAAATCGGAAATCCCAATAAAGATATGTCACCCACAAGGTCGAGAATTTTATGACGGACAAATTCGTCTTTGAAACGCAGCCCTGATCCATTAAGGACGCCGCTATCTCCAAGTATGATCGCATTGTCAAAAGATCCACCCCTTGCGAATCCATTGGCTTTCAGGTATTCGACGTCCTTCAGGAATCCAAAAGTTCTTGCAGGAGCGATTTCAAGCGCAAAATTCTCTTCAGTAAGATCAAGACTCAGTTTTTGTTCCCCGAGCAGATGGTGGTTGAAATGAATCCTGTAAGTTATACGCCTTCCCCTGTATGGAAATGCTGCGATTTCAGCATGACCATCTGTCAGGACTATAGGATTAGTTATTTTTATATAGGGTCTTTTCTTGCTCTGTTTTGCAATTCCGCCTTTAAGTATCAGGCTTGTCAGTTCCATGGAACTTCCATCAAGGATGGGTATTTCCGGCCCGTTGATTTCGATAAAGACATTGTCTAACCCGAGGCCGGCAAGGACAGCAAGGAGATGTTCAACAGTCCTTATTTTTGCACCATTATAACCGAGCGTAGTAGCAAATGCAGTATCTGAGACAGAACCTACAGAGGCTTTAATCTCCATGTTCTTATCTGTTCTTATAAATATGATACCGGTATCACGGGGTGCAGGTTTGAGGCAGACCTCGGCAAACCGGCCTGTATGCAGCCCTATGCCTTCGAAACAGACTTCTTGTTTCAATGTTCTTTGTAAACGCATATAATGTTTAGTTACAGACTAAATGAAAATCTTACATAAGAAAGATTGCAAATATGGTGCCAGTAAGATGGTAATAATTTTCATATAGTTTATTCACTGCAGTTTTCTTTGAAGAATGGCGGTAAAGGCAGTTATCAGAAAATAAGTTAAAGTTTTTATTCAATTATTGCAAAAGTTGGATGTTGTTATGGTGTTGTCTGTTAACAATAGGGTGTGTACTATTTAACACAGTGCTGTCTTGCTTTTGTCTGATATGTTAGAATTCATAGCGAACTCTGATGCAATAAAATGAATTAATAACACAACTGGAGATAATTATCTTGATAGGAATTATAGGGGGTAGCGGGCTTTATAACATCGAAGGAGTTGATATTCATAAGAGAAGAAAGATCTCAACTCCCTATGGATATCCTTCTGACGCATATGTTTTTGGAAGGTTCTCAGGCAGGGAAGTCATATTTCTTCCAAGACATGGTTCATTGCATAAGATTCCGCCACACAGGATAAACTACAGGGCAAATATATGGGGATTCAAAAAATTTGGGGTAAAGAGGATCATAGCAGTTGGCGCTACTGGCGGCATAGGCGCTGAGATGAAGCCTGGAACAATAGTTATTCCTGATCAGATCATAGACATGACCCATGGGAGAGAATCGACATTCTTTGATGGTGAAGCCGGGGTAATCCATGTAGATTTTACAAGACCTTTCTGCCCGGAATTACATGCCGCTTTTTTCCGTGCAGGCAGGAACTCCGGCATCAAGTTGAGAAAAACAGGGACGTATGTCTGCACAAACGGACCAAGACTTGAGACAAAAGCAGAGATACAGTTCTTTTCAGGTATAGGCGGGCATGTTGTAGGAATGACAGCAATGCCTGAGGCATTACTTGCAAGAGAAGCAGAAATCTGCTATGCAGGAATAGCAATCATCACAAACTATGCTGCAGGAATAAAGGAAAAAAGTCTGACGGCAAGGGAAGTTATTGAGATTATGCATAAAACTACCGGACAGCTTGGAGATCTGATAAAAGAGGTTCTGCCCTTGATAACCATGCAGCGGGCATGCGCCTGTAAAGAAGCGCTTAAAGAGGCTGAGGTTTAAACGTTCTGTGGGAACCGTTCTTGTAATAGAAGATAAAGAATCGATGGCAGAGATGCTGAAAGAGACCCTTGAGTCAGCAGGGTACAAAGTGATTTCTGCCAGAGATGGTATTGAAGGTATAAAATTTCTGAAAGAGGGAAAGATCGATCTTGTCCTGACAGACCTTAAGGTCCCAAAAAGAGACGGAATCGGGATACTTAAGGCATCCAAAGAAGAGAATCAGCTTATACCGGTAATAGTAATGACAGCGTTTGGTTCTGTTGAGACTGCGGTAGCCGCGATGAAGGTAGGGGCCTTTGATTTCATTACAAAGCCATTTGATACCGATCACCTCCTTATGTTGATTAAGAGGGCGCTTGAAAATCAGAGAATACTTACGGAGAATATCCTTTTAAAAGAAGAAGTTGCGTCAAAATTCGGCCTTCCAAGAATTATCGGAAATAGTGCGGAGTTTATGAACGTCGCACAGATTATACAGAAAGTCGCACCGGCAAAGACTACAGTCCTTTTGATTGGTGAAAGCGGCACAGGGAAGGAACTCTTTGCACGTGCAATACATAATCTGAGCGGCCGGAAGCAGTATCCGTTTGTGCCTATTAATTGTGCGGCTATACCAAGAGATCTCCTTGAATCAGAGCTTTTCGGGCACGAGAAAGGAGCTTTTACCGGTGCAGAGGCCAAAAAGCTCGGTAAGTTTGAACTCGCTGATAACGGCACCATATTCCTTGATGAAGTCGGTGATATGGATCTGTCACTCCAGTCTAAACTCCTCAGAGCTATTGAAGAGGGTGAAATAGAGCGGGTAGGGGCTGTCAAAACTATCACTGTTGATGTCCGGATTGTTGCGGCGAGCAATAAAGATCTGGAGAAGGCAGTTGAGGATAAAAAGTTCAGAGAGGATCTTTATTACCGTTTGAACGTATTTCCTGTAAGAATCCCGCCATTGAGGGAGAGAAGGGATGATATCCCTTTACTTGTAGAATATTTCATAAAAAAATACTGCCTTGAGATAAAGACTCCGGTAAAAAGCATTTCGAAAGAAGCGCTTGACATGCTTACTAACTATCACTGGAAAGGCAATGTCAGGGAACTCGAAAATGCCATAGAGAGGTCTGTAATTCTTTGTGACGGAGATATGATTAAATCAGAGCATTTTGTCCTGAGCAGGCATTCCGGGTTTGAGTTTTCTGATAAACCTTCTGTTGCCGGTATAACGCTCGAAGCAGTTGCAAAAGATGCGTTGAGGAGAGCAGAATCGCAAAGGATCATCAGCGCACTTAAGGAAACTAAAGGAAATAAAAGCAGGGCAGCGGAAATCCTGCAGGTAAGTTATAAAACACTTCTTACAAAGATCAAGGATTACGGCATAGAGGCTTGACAGTATAATTCCCGTAGAATTATCATAAATTATCGTCTTTCTTGCAAAATAATCTATCCGGAGGGGGTATTGTGTCAGGACATTCCAAGTGGGCCTCGATAAAACATAAAAAAGCCAGTACAGACGCAAAGAGGGGGAAAATCTTTACCAAGATCGTAAAAGAGATCTCTATTGCCGCAAGAATAGGCGGCGGAGACCATGCCGCGAATCCCAGGCTGAGGGCCGCTGTTGATAAAGCCAAAGAAGTGAATATGCCTGCCGATAACATCAAGAGGGCGATCATGAAAGGCACCGGCGACCTCCCTGGCGTATCTTATGAGGAATACCTGTATGAGGGATACGGGCCTGGCGGCGCAGCCATACTCATTGAGGTTCTTACCGATAACAAGAACAGGACAAGTCCGGAGATACGGCATATTCTGACAAAGAACAACGGCAATATGGGAGAGGCCGGATGCGTTGGCTGGATGTTTGAAAAGAAAGGATATATTCTGATTGAAAAGACGAAGATCGATGAGGATACTCTAATGTCGATCGCCCTTGACGCCGGTGCAGAGGATATGAAGAATGATCCAAAAGAAGATAACTACGAAATAATAACAATGCCTGAACATATGGTTAAAGTAAAGACTGCCATAGAGACAGCCTCGATACCGGTATCTCTTGCGGAGATAACCATGCTGCCCAAGAATTATGCTCCTGTCGACGAGAAGCAGGCAGAGCAGATGATTAGGCTGATCGAGGCGCTTGAAGATAATGAAGATGTTCAGAATGTTTATACAAACTTTGACGCGCCTGAAGAGGTGATTGCCAAGGTTGAAAAGTAATATGGGGATTTCGATCCGTGCGACCTTCAAGAGACGATTCCTTGCCGGCCTCCTGATATCAATCCCTGCTATTATCACCTTTCTTGTAATATGGTGGTTTTTTAAATTTGTTGATGGCCTGCTCGAACCTTTCTACTATAAGCTCCTCGGTTATCACGTGCCTGGTCTTGGCTTCATCTCGACAATAGCTCTTATATTTGTTGTAGGCATTATCTCTACAAATGTTTTCGGCAGAAGGATTATCGAATCCATCGAACATATTATTCTTAAAATTCCGGTATTTAAAGGGATATATACAGCGGTCAAGCAGCTTGTCGATGCCTTTTCCCCGGAGAGCAAGATGTCTTCGTTCAAACAGTTTGTAATTGTTGAATACCCGCGGCCCAGCGTTTATGCATATGGATTTCTTACAAATGAATGTGTAATGAAAACAGAAAAGGACAGCCTGGAGACAGAGCTGAAGGCCGTTTATATTCCCACAAACCTTATCTACTTTGGTGAAATAGCTCTTTTCCGCGATGAACATATATTTTTTACCGATATTTCGATTGAGGATGGCATTAAGATTATCCTTTCCGGAGGAATTGCAACTCCATCAAGGATATCCGAGGTAAAGAAATGAAGTTGGCCGGTGTTGTTCTTGCTGCCGGACTCGGTGCCAGGATGAAATCATCGTTGCCGAAGGTGCTCCACAAGCTGAATGGCACACCGATGCTCCAATATGTCTTAAATGCACTCTATAAACTGAAACCCGGACGGATCGTTGTAGTCGCAGGCAGGCATATTGAGGAGATCAAAAACTCTGTAGAGGCTGACAGCAGCATCTTTTTTGCCGTTCAGAAAGAGGCGAAAGGCACAGGAGATGCTCTCTTAAAAGCAGTGCCTTTTCTCAGAGGATTTCAGGGTACGGTTTTAGTTGTCAGTGGAGACACTCCATTGATCACTCAGGAGATACTGAAAAAATTCCTTTCTCTACATGTTAAAAAAAGAAATGCTGTCTCTTTTATCTCATTTATAACTCATGAGCCATGCTCATACGGCAGGGTTATAAGGGATGAAAGAGGAAACGTTCTTTCGATCATAGAAAACAGGGATGCAACAGCATCCCAGAAAAATATAAAGGAAGTAAACAGCGGGATATACGCTATCGAAGTTCAGGGGATGGATCTTTTAAAGTCCATAAAACTGAATAAGGCGAAAGGTGAGTATTATCTGACTGATTTAATTCATATCGCAAGGGAAAAAGGCATCAGGATGGATGCATTTTGTATGGGCGCCGAGGATGAATTTCTTGGCATCAATACACGGCAGGAACTTGAGAAAGCCAGGCAGTTGATGAAGGCCAGAATAATAAGGCAATGGTCGGACATGAATATACATTTTATTGATGCTGACTCAGTGTATATATCTTCAAATGCAATTCTTGGCAGAGACACGCTCGTTTATCCAAATGTCCATTTTGAAGGTAACACAAAAATAGGGAGGGGATGCACAATCTATCCTAATGTAAGAATTCATGCCAGTGTTATAGGAGATGGAGCTATTATTAAAGATTCAACCGTAATCGAGGGGTCTGTTGTAAAAAGCGGAGCCACAATCGGGCCGTTTGCCCATATAAGGCCTGGTTCGGAGATAGGTGCGGGATCAAGGATAGGGAATTTTGTAGAGTTAAAGAAAACAGTAATCGGTGCAGGTACTAAGGCTTCACATCTAACGTATCTTGGAGATGCCAATATAGGAAGAGACGTTAACATAGGCGCCGGCACAATAACCTGTAATTATGATGGTTATAAAAAACATATTACCGATATTAAAGACGATGTCTTTATAGGAAGTGATTCACAGCTTATTGCTCCTGTTAAGATAGGCAAAGGCGCCTATGTTGGCGCTGGATCTACCATAACAAAGGATGTCCCGCCTCAATGTCTTGCCCTGAGCAGAGTGGAGCAGAAGAACATTGAAGGCTGGGCAGCCAAAAGACAATTGAAAGTGAAAGGGAAAAAGAAGTAAACAGTAGACAGTAGGTAGTAGACAGGGAAAAAGAAGCAGTTGGTCCTTGCTATATGCTACCTTATATGCTACATGCTTATTATGTGCGGGATAATCGGATATACAGGGAACAGGAATGCCGTATCAGTCGTAATTGAGGGGCTGAAGCGGCTTGAATACAGGGGCTATGATTCAGCGGGAGTTGCTTTTTTTTCTGAAAAAGGGATAGAGGTCAGAAGGTGCAAGGGTAAAATAAGGGAACTGGAATCTTTTATTGAATCTGAAAACCCTTCAAGCCATAATACGATCGGGCATACACGATGGGCAACCCACGGAAGGCCTTCTGAGGAAAATGCCCATCCTCACAGGGCTGATGGCGTTGTTCTGGTACATAACGGAATCATAGAAAACTATCTCCCCCTGAAAAGAAAGCTGATGCAGAAGGGGCATCATTTTACATCAGAGACAGATACAGAAGTTCTATGCCATCTCATAGCTGATTACGCCCAAAGGTATCAGATAGAAAATGCAGTGAGAGAGGCGTTGAAAGAGGTTAAGGGAGCGTATGCAATTGCCGTAATAAAGGAAGACGAGCCTGATAAGATTATCGGTGTGAGGAAGGACAGTCCGCTGGTAGTCGGTGTAGGCACAGGGGAATACTTCCTTGCTTCTGATGTGCCTGCATTTCTGAGTTATACAAATAATGTGATATTCCTTGATGATGGGGAGATGGTTGTTCTGACAAAAGACGGTTTTTTCATTACCGGACTCGATGGTGTTTCTGTTCACAAAGATGTAAAGTCTGTGTCATGGAGTCCTTCCATGGCGGAGAAGGGCGGATACAGGCATTTTATGCTTAAGGAGATATTTGAACAGCCAAGGGCTATTGCCGATACATTGAGGGGGAGGTTTAATGCTGAAAGCGCTGAAGTAAATCTCGAAGAATTCAATATTACGGAAAAAGACCTGAAGGAGGTTGAAAGGATTTTTATCGTGGCATGCGGTACTTCATACCATGCCGCCCTTATAGGCAAATACATGATCGAAGGCCTTGTCAGGATTCCTGTTGAAGTTGATATAGCCTCTGAATTCCGTTACAGAAATCCGATCATAAGGCCCGGTGACCTGATGATTGTCATAACACAGTCCGGAGAGACCGCTGACACACTCGCTGCACAGAAAGAAGCACGAAGGCTTGGCGCAAAAGTACTCAGCATATGCAATGTTGTCGGGAGTACATCTTCGAGGGAGGCAGATGCCGTATTTTATACTCATTCAGGACCGGAAATAGGCGTTGCATCTACAAAGGCTTTTACGACACAGATCATCGGACTTTATCTGTTTGCAATAGCTGCAGGCAAGGTTAAAGGTATGATATCAGAGGACGTATCAGCAGAATTGCTGAGTGATCTCCTCATGCTCCCGGGCAAGGTCGAAGAGGCGTTGGGTACAGATGAGAATATAAAAGATATTGCAAAAGAGTTTTTCAGGGCAAAGGATTTCCTTTACCTTGGCCGGGGAATAGAGCATCCGGTTGCGCTTGAAGGCGCATTAAAATTAAAAGAGATATCATACATACATGCAGAAGGATATCCTGCAGGTGAGATGAAGCATGGACCGATAGCCTTGATAGATGAGGAGCTGCCGGTTGTTTTCCTTGCACCGCGGGGCAGGCTGCATGAAAAGATAGCCTCAAACATGCAGGAGGTGAAGAGCAGGGGGGGGAAGATTATCATAATCACAAATGATGCCGACGAAGATATGCGCATGATTTCGAAGAAATGCATCTTTGTGCCTAAAACAAATCCATATCTTACTGCAGTTTTGATGGCAGTGCCTGTTCAGTTGCTTGCTTATCATATCGGAGTTTTGCGGGGATGCGATGTGGATCAGCCAAGGAATCTTGCCAAGAGTGTTACTGTAGAATAAGAAGCAGTGCCGGGTTTTTTAGTTTATACACTTTTAAAAAGATTAATTGTGTAAACTTAAAAAACCTGTTGAGACTTTGACATATTGTAGATTTAAACTATAAAAATCTGTTAACATTAATAGGTCAAAGGAGATTTTAATGCATGATTTAAATCCCCAGCAAAAAGAAGCCCTTACCTATATTGACAGCCCATTACTTGTATTTGCAGGCGCCGGTAGCGGCAAGACAAAGGTTATTGCCCACAAATTCTGCTATCTTCATAAAGCAAAAAAATTCTCGTCGGATTCTATCCTGACTGTTACATTTACGAACAAAGCAGCTGATGAGATGAAGGTGAGGATACACCAATGCCTTGAAAAGGATCTCAACGGCGCCTGGATAGGTACATTTCATTCACAATGCAACAGAATACTGCGCAGGGAGATAAAGGCCCTCGGGTATAACAATAATTTTTCCATATATGATGAAGATGATCAATGCAACCTTGTAAGACACATATTGAAAGAGTTCAAAATTTATGAAGCCCTTTACAAGGGAATTGTCTCGCGTATCAGTTACCTGAAATCTTCCCTGATAGGTCCTGAAGAATTCCTTGCCACAGGAGACGGTTTTGGTTTCGATGAGAAACTTGCCAAGGTCTATGTGAGATATCAGGATGAACTCATAAGGAGCAATGCACTCGACTTCGATGACCTGATCGTGCTGACAGTGAAACTTTTTCAGAGCAATCCGAAGCTCCTTGAAAAATATCAGGACAAATTTACTTATCTCCTTGTTGATGAATTTCAGGATACCAACTATGCCCAGTACTATCTCCTTAAATTACTTGCAGCCGCCCGGGAAAGAATATGTGTTGTCGGGGATGATGACCAGAGTATCTATAAATTCAGGGGCGCCAATGTAAACAATATACTGAATTTCGAGAGGGATTTTCCCGAAGCGAAACTGATCAAACTCGAACAGAACTACCGCTCAACGCAACATATACTGAATGTTTCAGGTTCCGTGATATCACATAATCTGAAGAGGAAACAGAAGAGGCTCTGGACAGACAAAGGTCAGGGAGATAAAGTGCACTTCTGCTGGTTAAATACGCACAATGATGAAGCGAAGTATATCGCTAAGGTTATTAAAGAATACTATCTTAAGGGTATATATAATTACAGGGATTTTGCAGTATTTTACCGGGTCAATATTCAGGCGCGGGTGATTGAAGATGCTCTGCGTGATGAAGGATTGCCCTACCGTATTCACGGAGGCATCAGCTTTTATCAGAGAAAGGAAATCAAGGATTTAGTTGCATATATGCGGCTGTCTATCAATTACGGGGATAATGTAAGCTTCAGGAGAATAATAAACAATCCGCCGAGGGGCATAGGCGCAGCCGTACTCACGAGGATAGAGAACGAAGCAAAGAAAAAATCGTTAGCCCTGTTTGATGCCCTCAAATCCATACTGCGGGGCGATTCTCTTGCAAATACTGTTAAAGAAAAGCTTGCCGATTTCATCAAGATGATTGAAAGATTTTCTTCTGTCAAATACAAGTCAGCAGCAGACATGTTAAAAAACATACTCGACAAATCCGGTTATGCGGAATCTCTGGCAGAAGAGCGGATCAAGAATGTGGAAGAGTTGCTGTTGTCGGCGGAAGGAAAGGAGACAAAGGATTTCCTTGACAAGGCGTCATTATTGACAAATATGGATGATGCATGTGCAACAGACTGCATCTCCCTTATGACATTGCACAATGCCAAAGGCCTCGAATTCCATGTGGTATTTATTGTCGGACTTGAAGAAGGGATTTTGCCATACTGTAAAGCAATGAACCATGAAGAAGAGATTGCTGAAGAAAGAAGATTATTCTACGTTGGCATGACCCGCGCTAAAGATGTTTTATGGCTGACAGGCGCCAGCAGGAGAAAGCTGTACGCCAAAATACAGCATCAGGAGCCATCGCGATTCCTCAAAGACATACCAAAGGAATGCTGCCAATGGATGGAAAAAATAACAAACGGCCATACTATAAAACTGCCTTCTGTAAAGAAGAGCATTAAACCCCATGAGGTTTTCTGTCTTTATACAGCCGGATGCAGGGTGAAACACCCTTCGTGGGGAATAGGAGTTGTGCGTGACTGTTATGGAGACGGAGAAGACCAGAAGGTTATGGTTAATTTCTCAAATTTCGGCATAAAAAGACTCGCAATCAGGTTTGCAAATCTCGAAAAAATATAGGCCTGCAGGATGAAAATAACAAAAGAGCAGATTCAGCATATTGCAGTTTTATCGAGACTGAATCTTTCTGAGGAAGAAAAGGACTTGTTCGGCTCTCAGTTAAGCAGTATCCTTGATTATATGGACCAACTGAATGAGCTTGACACAAGGGAAACAGAGCCAACATCCCATGTCCTGTCATTAAGCAATGTAATGCGGGATGACATCCCGACGTCTTCCCTGCCGGGAGAAGAAGCGCTTAAGAATGCCCCGTCCCATGCGGAAAATTTCTACCGGGTTCCCAAGATAATAGAGTAAGAGAGAATCGAATACCCATGTTAAGATGCATTTTAAGGGCAAAAATACATGTTGCAACTGTTACAGAGTCTAACCTTTCTTATGAGGGAAGTATCACTATAGATGAAATGATCCTCAAGAAGGCAGGAATACTCCCGTATGAACAGGTTATGATCAGCAATCTCAATAACGGTGAACGGTTTGAGACGTATGCGATACCCGGTAAAAGAGGTGAGATCTGTCTGAACGGACCCACTGCGAGAAAAGGCATTGTCGGAGACAGGATTATCATCTTCTGTTACAGTTACCTTCAGGATAATAAGGCTATAGGATTCAAGCCAAAAATTGTCTTCCTCGACGAAAGAAATACAATCCTCAAGATAAAATAGCTCTCCCGCTTTTCAAGAGCCTTACCTGCGTGAAGATCGTTCAATATGGAAATTGATAGAATTTTCACCTAGAAATAAACACCATAAAATATTTTGGGACGTGGTTTGTAACTTCCTAAAATATTCCTTCTTCATACAATCATATTGACAATGCAGGATTATTTTCTTATACTGAACATAGGTTCACATGAACAAGCGTTCAGGTATAGAGTCCAAGAAAAAAATTATTGATGCTGCCATGGCTGTTTTTTCAACAAAGGGCTATGCAAAGGCAAACATCAGGGAAATTGCAAAGGCTGCGGGGATAAGCGTAGGCGGCGTTTATCTCTATTTCAGGAATAAAGAGGAACTTTACAAAAGCCTAATAAATAGCAAGATGCACTACATTGGCAGCAGGCTTGAGATAACAGCCGGAAGCGCCGAATCTGCTACCGAAGCATTGTCTGATTTTTTTAAACTGCATCTTGAGAATGCGCTGAAGCATAAAGAATTCATTCTTCTCCATATCAGGGAACACGGGTTTGCTTTTGGTGTTAATGAAAAAAGACAATTTTTCAGAAAGCAAAGAACACTGATTGAGAATATCATTCAAAGAGGGATGCGGTCAGGGGAATTCAGGAAATGCAATGCAGATCATATGGCGAAGATGATCATGGGATCTCTCAGGGGTATTATTCTCTCAATGGCATTGGATGATGATGTTCATATCACTCCGAAGATGCTGAATGAATTCGTATTCAACGGTCTTCTGACGGCAGGCAAAAGGGATTGAAAGAAATTTTATCATTGATATATTTGCGGGTTCAATTTTGTAAATTGAACCCTGAGTTTAGTTAATTGAATACCGTGATAAAAATGATGGATTCAAGTTGCAAACTTGATCCCGCGGGAGAATAAAATGACGAATAAACTAAACGCAGCTTTTTCAAAGCCTGTAGAGATTGCTCAATTCATTTTATCTGTTGTTTTGATAACCTTTCTCTCTGCCTGTTCAGGAGGAAAATCAGAACCTCCTAAAAAACCGGCTGTGCCTGTAACCGCTGCTGCCGTGATTCAAAAAACAGTTCCTGTTCAGATCAATACAATCGGTAATGTTGAAGCCTATTCTACGGTATCTGTTAAATCCCAGATAGGCGGCATACTTGACCATGTCCATTTCAGGGAAGGTCAGGATGTTAACAAAGGCGCTCTCCTGTTTACGATCGATCCCCGTCCCTATGAAGCGGCCCTGAAACAGGCCGAGGCAAATCTCGCAAAAGATGCCGCACAACTTGAAAATGCACGCGAAGAGGTCCGGCGCTATGCCGAACTTGTGAAAAAAGGTTATGTTGCACAGGAGCAGTACGACCAGATTCGCACCAACGCTGCTGCTTTTGAGGCAACAGTCAATGCAGATAAGGCTGTAGTTGAAAATGCCCGTCTGCAATTAAAATATTGCTATATTTATTCTCCTTTTAACGGGCGCACAGGAAATCTTTTATCTCATCAGGGAAATCTGATTAAGGCTAATGCCGATAATCCAATGGTAATTATCAACCAGATTCAGCCCATCTATGTGACTTTTTCCGTGCCTGAACAGTATCTGGCGGAAATAAAGAAATATATGTCCGGCGGAAAAATACTGGTTAAGGTTTTTATAACAACAGAGAAAGACAATCCCGAGGAGGGGGTATTGACCTTTGTGGACAATACGGTTGACGCTGCGACAGGAACAATTAAGTTGAAAGCGACCTTTACCAATAATAAAAAACGACTCTGGCCCGGTCAATTTGTTGACGTGGTGATAGTATTGACTACGCAGCCCAACGCTATTGTTGTACCTTCACAGTCTGTTCAGACGGGGCAGAAAGGGCAGTATGTCTTTGTAATAAAGGATGACCTCACAGTCGAAGACCGGTTCGTAACCGCAGGCGGAACGCTCAACAGCGAAACCGTTATTGAAAAGGGACTGCAGGCTGGAGAAAAGGTAGTCACAGACGGTCAACTCCGTCTTGTCCCGGGCGCCAAGGTACAATTAAAGGAAAAAACCGGAGGCTCAAAATAATGAACGTTCCGGAACTCTTCATCCGGAGGCCGATTATGACCACGCTGGTCATGTTGTCCATCCTTGTATTCGGGATAGCTGCGTACAGGCTTCTGCCGGTGAGTGACCTCCCGAATGTTGACTTCCCTACCATCCAGGTGAGCGCCGGCCTTCCCGGCGCCAGTCCGGAGACAATGGCATCGGCTGTGGCGACTCCTCTTGAGCGGCAGTTTTCGACTATTGCAGGGCTCGACTCCATGACCTCTGCGAACGCCCTTGGAAATACCCGGATCACGCTGCAGTTCGACCTCAGCAGAAACATAGATGCTGCGGGACAGGATGTTCAGGCAATGATCGCGAAGGCTGCGAAGCAGCTCCCGCAGAATATGCCTTTCCCTCCCACTTATACCAAGGTAAATCCTGCCGACCAGCCTGTACTTTATCTTGCACTCAGTTCACCTACACTTCCTATTTATACTGTGTATGAATATGCGGATACCTTCATTGCACAGCGTATTTCCATGATCAAGGGTGTAGCGCAGGTGCAGGTTTTCGGCTCTCAGAAATACGCTGTCCGCGCCCAGCTTGACCCAAGGGCGCTTGCAATTAAAAAGATCGGGATCGATGAAGTGGCAAAAGCGCTTGAGCTTGGAAATGTGAACCTGCCCACAGGAACTCTTGATGGAGAAAAACAGGCATTCACTCTGCAGGCTACAGGACAGCTTTATAATGCTGCTGCATACCGACCTCTGATTGTGGCATACCGTAACGGTTCTCCTGTCCGCCTCGAAGAAATAGGCAAAGTCATTGACAGTGTGGAAAACAACAAGGCGGCGAACTGGTATATAAATGAAAGAGCGGTTGTTCTGGCGATACAGCGCCAGCCAGGCACGAATACTGTTGAAGTGGTTGACAGCATCAAGAAACTTCTGCCGGTATTCAGGTCCCAGATTCCGCCTTCGGTTAAGCTGGAGACACTCTATGACCGCTCGGTATCCATTCGTGAATCGGTAAGAGATGTCAAATTTACCCTTTTCCTTGCCCTATGCCTCGTAGTAATGGTCATTTTTCTCTTCCTGCGCAATCTCTCTGCCACTGTTATTCCGAGCCTCGCACTTCCTTTCTCCATCATAGGGACATTTGCCGTGATGTATCTGATGGGATTCAGTATAGACAATATCTCATTGATGGCCTTAACGCTTTCGGTAGGCTTTGTAGTGGATGACGCAATTGTCATGCTCGAAAATATCATGCGACATATAGAAAAGGGAGAGGGGGCGCTTGAGGCAGCTTTAAACGGCTCCAGGGAAATCAGTTTTACAATTTTATCGATGACCCTATCGCTTGTCGCAGTCTTTATACCTGTGCTCTTCATGGGAGGAATCCTCGGTAGAATTCTCCACGAATTTGCCGTGACCATAAGCGTGGCTATTCTTATATCAGGATTTGTATCTCTGACACTCACTCCCATGCTCTGCAGCCGTTTTATCCGCCCGGAGGTTAAAGAGCAGCATGGACGCCTTTACTTGTTAATGGAGCGTTTTTTCAGCGGGATGCTCCATACATATGAGAAAACCCTGAAGATAATACTCGGATACCGCAGGACTGTACTTGCAATTACTATTATTCTCACCCTGGTTACGATCTATTTATTTATGAAGATTCCCAAGGGATTTCTTCCTTCAGAGGATACGGGTCAGATCTTTGCCTTTACCGAGGCAGCCCAGGGTATTTCATATGAAGACATGGTGAATCACCAGAAGGAGCTTGCAGCAATAGTTGCGAAGGAGCCAAATGTAGAAGCATTTATGTCTGCTGTGGGTGCTGTGGGTGCCAGTGGAGTAAGCTCAACTAACAATACGGGCAGGATGTTCATGCGTCTGAAGCCCCGCAATGAAAGAAAGCTGAGCGCTGATGAGATTATCCAGGAACTGCGTCTGAAGGTATCAAGCGTGCCTGGTATTATGATGTTCATGCAGAATCTGCCCGCCATACGAATAGGCGGTCAGTTAACCAAGAGCCAGTACCAGTTTACCCTGCAAAGTCCCGATACAGGAGAGCTTTATAAATTAGCCGCAGAACTGGAAAATGAGATGAAGGCATTGCCGGAACTGCAGGATGTTACAAGTGATCTGCAGATAAAGAACCCCCAGATCAATATCGATATAAATCGTGATAAAGCGTCTGCCCTTGGGATAACGGCACAGCAGGTGGAAGATGCCCTGTATTATGCCTATAGCTCCCGTCAGGTCTCGACAATTTATGCGCCTAATAACCAATATCAGGTCATTCTTGAACTTGAACCTCAATACCAGATGGATCCCGCTGCTCTTTCATTGCTTTACATACGCTCAAAATCCAATGAACTTGTTCCAATTAATACCTTGGCCACTCTGAAACGGAACACCGGACCATTGACTGTAAATCATCTCGGTCAGCTACCCGCAGTAACTATCTCATTTAACCTCAAGCCCGGAGTAGCGCTCGGAGACGCTGTCAAGATTGTTGGAAAACTTGCGCATTCGACCTTGCCGCCTACGGTCAGCACCGGTTTTCAGGGCGCTGCACAGGCGTTTCAGGCTTCAATGCAGGGGCTGTGGTTGCTCCTGATAATGGCTATCTTAGTTATTTACATCGTTCTGGGTATTCTCTATGAGAGCTTTATCCATCCCCTGACCATCCTTTCAGGACTTCCGGCTGCAGGATTCGGCGCACTCATAACACTTATGCTTTTCAACAAGGAGTTAAATATCTATGCTTTTGTGGGTGTCATTATGCTCCTGGGTATAGTTAAAAAGAATGCCATCATGATGATAGACTTTGCTCTTACTGCACAGAGAAAGGAAGGCAAGTCCCCCGTAGATGCGATTTATGAAGGTGCCTTGATACGTTTCCGGCCTATCATGATGACTACTATGGCGGCATTGATGGGAACGCTCCCGATTGCTATCGGGTTTGGAGCAGGCGCTGAATCCCGCCGTCCGCTGGGCCTTGCAGTAGTGGGCGGGCTCCTTGTATCACAGCTTCTTACCCTTTATATTACGCCGGTTGTTTACTATTATATGGATATATTTCAGTCAAAAGTAAGCCAATGGTTTGGCAGACACAAGAGAATAAAAAAGTCCGACATGCTAAAGACGCCATAGGAGGATAAAATGAAACGATGGAGCATTCTTATAGTATTTTTCGTATTGATATTACCTTTGCGATCAGAAGGTGAGGAGATCATAAAAAAGGGTGAACTGCTGAATCTT
>VGWX01000013.1 GCA_016873615.1 Nitrospira sp.
TATTTTTGAAATCAATTAAGACTCAATCTTGCATAAAATAGTGCACAGAGGAAATTATAAAAACCGATAGATTCTCTTTTATTATCAATATGTTTCTCCGTGCTCTCTGTGGTTAATTACATTATTCGGGTTAATTAATTTACAGCATCGCTATGCGTTTGTCTTTATACGGCTGGGGCCATTTATTGGCATTAATAAGCCAGATGAGATGTTCCATAAGTTTTGGTTGATTAACAATATTAGGCTCATCATCAAAAATAATTCCTGTAAGATACATATTCTGAAACTTTTTCTGCCAGTCGACTTTACCGGATATATTATCTTCCTGCATCTTTCCGGCTTTATCGATAAAAGATATCTTGATATTTACTTTCTTGCCCTTCCCTATCGGTTTAGAAGAATATAGCCCCAGTCCTGAAAACGAAATATTTGCGATGGTTGAATCAACGATTATCTGTTGTTTTGGAACTGTAACTGTGGCGCTCCCGAAAAACTGATACCTCTGCCATTGACGGACATCTTCAAAACTCTTTTTCATTTTCATGCTCATTCTTTCAATTCCTTTTCATATTATAGCAGAGCTGCCTTTTCCATTATAAGAGGCGCTTTTTCTTCCATACCGACAGCCATAATATGGACTCCGTCACAGATGCTCTCGTGAAATGACATTGTATCCTCCTCATTATTCCTTGCCGATATCTGTTCTGTAACGCATTCCATCAAAATGGATTTTTTCTATATTTGCATATGCTACGGTTCTCGCATCCTGAAGTGTATTTCCTCTGCCGACAATATGGAGAACTCTGCCGCCGTCTGTAACCATGCCTTTTGTCTCTGAATTGCTTACGCCGGCAAAAAAAATCTTGCAATCAGGATCTTGAATATTTTCAAGTCCGGAAATGGGATACCCTTTTCCATAACGCGCAGGATACCCCGGATACCAGCCTTTGCTCCTGCCGTGTTTCATCTGTTTCGTCCTGCCGGCTGCGGCTACTACATCGCAGTAAAAATCCTGGCTCCATTCTGCCCTTTTCTCGCTTAGCACCCCGTTAATGATCTGAAAACTGATATCAGTCAACGGTGTCTTTAGCCTTGGAAGTATTACCTCGGCTTCCGGGTCACCGAAACGTACATTTGCCTCAAGGAGATGAGGGATGTCACCAACCAGCATAAGGCCGCAGTAAAGTATTCCCTTATATGGAACACCTTCCTTTTCTCTGAATCCCTTTATTAAAGGCATGGCAACCTTTTCACATACCAGTCTGGTAAGTTCATCGCCTTCAAGGCGATGGGGAGAATATGATCCCATACCGCCGGTGTTCAGACCCTCATCATTGTCATAAGCCCTTTTATAGTCCTGGGCAACCGGCATGGGCGCCAATGCATCTCCATCTGTGAAAACAAAAAAGGATATTTCAGTGCCGTAAAGTCTTTTTTCTATTACTACCTTCTGACCGGCTTCTTCAAAGACTTTCTCGACCATCAAATGATTTATGGCATTAATTGCATCTTTTGCATCCGAACAGACAATCGAACCTTTTCCCTGTGCCAGACCATCAGCCTTAACAACAACAGGATATTTAACATATTCGATGTAGTCCTTTGCCTTTTCAGGGTTATCAAAGACTTCAAACTCTGCCGCCGGCACACCGATCTCCCTGCATAACATTTTTGTATAAGCCTTGCTTCCTTCAAGGATAGCAGCCTTCCTCTGAGGTCCTACAATAGGTATTTTCTCTGATGCAAACAGATCAACAATACCTTTTGTCAGAGGGCTTTCAGGACCGATAAAGACAAGGTCTGCTTTTTCTTTCTTCGCAAGTTCGAGAATCTCTTCATTCGTTCTTGCATTTTCACATCTGACGTCAAGCGCTATCCCTGCATTCCCCGGAGTACAGATTACCTCCTTCACATTCGGGTCGTTTTTAAACTGCCAGGCAATCGAATGACCCCGGCCGCCGCTGTCAACAACGAGAACTTTCATAATACATTAAACCTTTCTAATACAAACGAATTAATTAAAGTTCAATAAAATCTCCCCTAACCCCTCTTTACCAAAGAGGGGAATACAAGAAATCTCCCCCTTTGGAAAAGGGGGATGAAGGGGGATTTTATAAACTTATACAACAAACATTATTTATTACGTTTGTATTTATTAAATAATGCAACTATCTTTTGAGCATCGTTCTTCTTCAACGTACTTTTTTCAATTGCTATTTTCACTGTATACCTGCCAAGTTCAGAATATAGTTTTAACATATTATTTCGATTTTTTGATATAGCTTTTAAATGGTCTTCAACAACATTTGTGTCTCCTCTTGAAATAGGGCCTGTAAGGGCTAAAGGTATGCCAAGGGTCTCGATATTCTTTACCGTACCTTTTATCAATGGTATAAGGGCAGCAAGAGAATCCTTTCTTTTGATGCCTGCTGCCTCAAACAACTCCAGACCGAAAGCAACAGTGGCTACCAGGAAATTAGATGCTGCAACAGCACCTGCATGGTAGAGGGCCTTTTTATTTACCTTAAGGGTTATCTCCTTCCCATTGAGAGAAGTGACTATTTCCCTTGCAACTGAAAGCGCAGTTTCATCTCCTTCTATGCAGAAGTAAGAACCTAAAAGGCTTTTAACAGCCTCTTTTACATTTGCAAGGCTTTGAAGTGGATGTATGGAGGCAATATATGCACCATTTTTTTTTGCTGATCTCAAAATATCTGACGGCAATGCTCCGCACGTGTGAAAGACTATAGTTTCAGGATTGAATCCACTTTCTGAAGCAATTTTCTTACAGGTATCTTCAATAGCATTATCCGAAGTTGTGATAAAAACGATATCTGCTTTCTTAGCAACAGCAACGAGATCTGTCGAGACATCTCCTTCTCCAATGAATTTCTTTGCCTTCTGAGCTGATTCCAGGGTTCTGCTGGCTATACCGGCAATATCATATCCGGCTTTCCTGAGGAGATATCCGATAGCAGTTCCAACAACACCTGCGCCTATAATTGAAATTTTATGCATTATCTGCCTGGAGGATATCCTTCCCTTACAGTCCAGCCTCCTCCAGGACCATGGGAACCCTTTTCTCCCAGCCAATAGCCATAATATGAACTCCCTGACATAAATGCTTCATTCCCTTAATAAGCTCAGCAGCTATTTTGATGCTGGTTTTGACCTTATCCTTTGTCTCTTCCATTTCTTTAATGAAATGCTCAGGAACAAATACACCTGCCACATTTTTATTCATAAACCTGGCCATACCGGCTGACTTGAGCAGAATGATCCCGCCCAATACCTGCGTTTTAAAACCTTCTGCCCGTTTTATAAATTTTTCGAAAAGGTCTAAATCATATATTCCCTGGGTTTGAAAGAATTTTGCACCTGCTTCAATCTTCTTTTCCATTTTGATGATCTGCATATCCAATGCAGCTTCGTTGTCAGCCCCTGGATTTACTACCGCCCCTGGAAAAAAGGCCGGAGCGCCCTTAAGCTGGTTTCCCGTCATATCAAAACCTTCATTAAGCCTGCTTATTACTCTTAACAGGCTCACAGAATCCAAATCAAAAACAGGCATTGCATCAGGGTGATCTCCTAAGGTCGGATGATCCCCGGTCAATGCCAACACATTCCTGATGCCTAAAACCCAGGCGCTTAACAGATCGGATTGAAGCGCCAGCCTGTTTCTGTCCCTGCACGTCATCTGGAATACAGGATCAATTCCTCGATCTATTAGGAGATGACAAACTGCCATGGAGCCCAATCGCATGACAGAACTTTGAAGATCAGTAACATTAATGGCATCCACCTTTCCTTTAATAAGATCTGCATCTTCCAGCAAACCATCTATCTCCGTTCCCTTAACAGGCCCTATCTCCGCCGTGATAAGGAACTTGCCGGAATCTAAAGCCTCTCTGAATCCCATATCGTCATACTCCTTTTATTGACTCCTTCTTTAATCCAAAAAATGTAATTGACGGCAGGCATATGTGCAGCAAAAGCGCTTGTGCAGCACCTTTGTGAGAGCTTTAATGACCCGGAAAACGTGTACGTTTTCATTCTTAGCGTTTTAATACCATACAGACGCAAATTCTGCGTTCAAGAGATTTTGATGCATATGTGCCTGCCGTCTTTTTATCCAAATGCATTTTTTGGGTTAACCAGCTTTCGGGGATGAACCGGCCTTGTCTTTGGCTGAGACATCCCCTTTAAAAGATTAATTAGATTTAGTTTTCCCAGACGTGCGTATATCTGTTGCCATACACATGGATTATTCTTTGAAACCTCACATAATCCACCCTTTGATCCGCCGCAGGGACCATTGATGAGACTCTTAGCGCATCGCGCTACCGGACATATCCCGCCTGTCCTGTCGAGAATGCAGTCTCCACAGGCTGCACAAGCCTCAATCCATGTGCCCTGTCCATCTGAAACTCCGATAAACGTGGTATTCATAGCCGGTAAAATATGTATACCTGCCAGTCTCTCAGCAACACCCTGTACCCCGGCGCCGCAGGCCATTGACAGGATTGCGTCATAATTGGAAGCCTCATCTTTTATCTGATCAATAAATTCAGGGTCGCACTGTCGTAATATTGTCTTTTCTCCTGCAATAATCTCATTCCTTTCCAATCTCCCTGCCATTCTGAGGGCAGAAGCCAGCAGTTCAACCTGTCTCTCGCCGCCGCTCATGCAGACTGTCACACAAGTGCCGCAACCCAAAACCATAACCTTTTTATAATCCCTTAGCATATTCTCTATCTCTTTAAAGGGCTTGAGTTCTGCAACAATCATGTTTTCACCTTCTTCCCAGTGCGTAATGGATTTATACCTAAGGCATGAAGCTTATTTCTGAAATTATGGAAATCTTCTTCTGATATTATATCCAGTCTATCAGCGCCTATGCCGATTTCGTTTAATATCTTTTTAGCGCTTTTAATATGACTTTTTGACCATTGATTTCCATCCCTGAAACGACATTCGTCGTTCTTGCACATATGTATTACTACACCATCAACTTCCAGTTCAAAAGGATAAATGAACTGGTGCTCATCCATGCGGCCTGTACAAAATTTTCCCAGCCAGCATACTTCATCTTCGTCGAATGGCGGACCTATAGGTGAACCGTACCGGCAATAAAATCCTATTATCAGTATTTCCGGTGTTTCCTCCCTGGCAATATCTACTGCCTTTTCTAACTCAGCACGATTATTTTCTTTTGCTTCAAGTTGTAATATGATTGCAGAAGCCGGACATTCTGATGCGCAAATTCCACATGCCTGGCATTGGCTTATATCAATTTCAGCTATTTCTTTGCCTGGAAATGGTATTCCATACGGACATATACGGACACAGTTAAGACAGGCTGCACAATTATCTGCAACAACCGCGCCAGCGCCGCAGTTTAGGCAGCGCTGTGCCTCCATGACTGCTTGATCCTTGCTATATCCTAAATCCACTTCATCAAAATTAGTGATTCGTTCTTCTACCTTCAGAGCAGGCATCTTCTGTCTTTCTGATTTATTAATCAGCTTCACTATACCATCATCAAGCTCTTTCAAAGCCATAAAATTTTTTTCCTCTTTATCAGGCATGGTGCGAAAGTAATGATGGAGAGCTTCAGCTACTCTTCTTCCTGATGCTATAGCTTCGATAACACTCTGAGGTCCGCTCACAACGTCACCTGCTGCGAAAACATCATGAATATTTGTTATGCCGGTATAATCCTTTACCAGGACCGTGCCACTTCTGCTTATATTCAAACCGCTTTCTTTTAACACTTCTGCATCCGGCATATAACCAATCGCCAGGATAACGGTATCTGCTGTAATTTCAAATTCTGAATTCTCTATCGGTACCGGTCGACGCCTTCCCGATTTATCCAAATCACCAAGCTGCATCTTTATAAATCTAACGCTTTGAACTTTTTCATTACCTGAAAATTCAACAGGCGCTGCCAGATATATAATTTTTATTCCTTCTTTTTCCGCATGCTCAACCTCTTCGGGGCCTGCCGGTATCTCATCCACTGTCCGACGATATACTATAGTCACATCAGAAGCTCCCAAACGAACAGAGGTACGGGCTGCATCAATTGCAGTATGACCTCCTCCAATGACTGCAATATTTTTTCCTAACCGGGGTTTGTGGCCTCTGCTGACTTGTTTAAGAAATTCGACTGCAGCGATGACGCCGTTCAGTTCTACCCCATTATATTTTGGCAATAAACTTTTTTGACTCCCCACAGCTATAAATACAGCCTGATAATCTTTAAGAAGCTCCTCAAGAGTAAAGTCTTGTCCGAGAGATAAACCGGTCTTAGCTTCAACGCCAAGCGCTAATATATTATCAACCTCTTTTTTAACTAAATCCTTTGGAAGCCTGTAATCAGGAATCCCCTGGCTCAGCATTCCCCCAAGCACATGCTGCGAGTCAAAAACCGTGACCCTGTAACCAAGTAATGCAAGGTCATGTGCTGCAGTTAAACCGGCCGGGCCGCTTCCTATTACCGCAATCTTTTCTTCATAAGAATTCTCCGGTATTTCAATTAATTTGAGCCCCAAAGTTTGATCTGAAGCAAATCGCTTAAGCTCCCTTATTGAAATCGGCTCATCGATCTGAGCACGCCTGCATGCTTTTTCACACAACCTTGTGCAGATTCTCCCGCATGATGAAGGGAATGGATTCACCTGACGGATAATCCTGATTGCTTCTTCCACATCACCTTTTGCTATTGCAGAAACATAACCACGCACATCTGTATGAATCGGACATGCTGCCTGACACGGGGGTACGGCTTTATCATTCATTTTGATTATTTTTTTTGTGCAAGATTCGGGTTTATCCTACGGGAAGCAGAACGGTAAATGTGGTGCCCTTCCCTACCTCACTTTCTACATAGATAGAGCCATGGTGGACCTCCACAGCGCCTTTGACAATAGAAAGCCCTAAGCCTGTGCCGCTAATATTTTTTGTCATCTCAGATCTCACACGGTAGAATTTATCATAAATGTGCGGGATATCCTTGCTTTCAATGCCTATGCCGGTGTCTGAAACTTTTATCAGGATGTCCTGTCCTTTTTTCAACACCTCCATGGCGATCTGTCCGCCGGACGGCGTATACTTTATGGCATTACTGATGAGATTGATAAACATAGCCTCCATGCTGCTTTTGTTCCCATTAATCAAGGGAAGGCTATCCTCAATCGAAATCCGAAGGGAAATATTTTTGTCCTGGATTTGGGGTTGCATCACATCAACACTTCTTTCCAGAATTTCAGGGAGATACACAGGTTCGATCTGGGTCAGATATCCACCTTCTTCGATATAGCAAACATCCAGAATATCATTAACCAAATTCGTCATACCCTTTGTTTTGGCTTTGATCTTTTGAAGTAAATCTCTTTGCTTCTCATTGAGCGCTCCGGCTATTCCATCGATCAGGATTGATGTCTGAAGTAATGTAGAGCTTAACGGGGACTTTAATTGATGAGAAACCATGGATAAGAAATTCGACCTGACCTTGTCTATAGCGCTGATCTGCGCCACATCATGGAGCAGTGTTACAGATCCAATAAGCAACCCCGTCCCATCCCTGACAGGATTGACATGAATCCTGAGCCTGGTACTATCAAAGTCTATAAGACATATCTCCTCTGTATGATATGGCACATTCATCGATAATGTCTTTCTTATAAGTCTGACCATCTCTTCATTTTTAATGTGCTCCTGGACTTGATGGCCTAATGCATCCTTTCCTTTTATGCCCAGCAAGGCTTCAGCCTTTTGGTTATAAAGGATGATATTGCCCAGCCCATCGGTAACCAGCAGCCCATCAGACAGACTGTCAATTACGGCATTTAATGATTCTTTCATTACTCTATAAGGCATATATCTTTCATATAATAAAGTTTCAGGGGTTTTTACTCATCGAAATTCTGAATAGATTTTCTACTCTATCTACCAACTCAATAGGTTCTATGGGTTTGGGAACATAGTCATCAGCCTCGATCCTCATGCCCATTTCCTTGGTATATTTTGACGTAGGAATAGCTTCCCCTACTCCTGTCAATAACAGAATGGGGATGTGCCTGTATTTGGGGTCAGCTTTAAGCTTAGCGCATACTTCATAGCCATCCATTTCAGGCATCATGACATCTAAAATAATTAAACCGGGATCTTCTGTTTCGACTTTTTTAAGCCCTTCTCGCCCATTACAGGCTACCATTACATCATAAGATTTACTTTCTAAAATAAGCTTAACAGCTTCCACAAAATCTGCATCATCATCAACCAACAAGATATTCTTTCCACTCATCTCTTTCTCCTTAAGCTTTGCCTGCCTTCTTGAGGACTTTTCCTATGCGATCTAACAAGACAGTATGCTCGATAGGTTTCTCTACATAATCATCAACATCAAGTTGTACACCTGTTTCTAATTCATAACGGCGCCTGCTGGCATCTTCCCTTACACTGCTCAGAATGATGATGGGTATATGGGCGTATTTAGACCATCGCGGATCTTTCAGTTCTTTGCACACTCCAAAACCGTCCAGTCTGGGCATGAGGAGATCCAGAATCATTAAATCAGGCTTTCCCTCTTTGAGCGTATTCAGCCCATCGATCCCGTCCTGAGCAGTGACGACCTTATAGCCATTAGCTTCAAGAATAAGGCTGATAGCTTCCCGGATTTCCGGGTCGTCATCAACAACCAATATCTTTGCACTCATAGTTCTCCTCCTTATACCCAAAACTCAATACAAAAGTATGGGCGGGGTTACCCATCCTCCACTCCATACTCTATTATAGTACTGGTCTCGGCAGCAAGCCAGCCCTCTCTACAATGACAGGGACTATATCTTCCCAGGCCACAGCCATAATATGGATACCGTGGATGCTATTCATTTCTTTAAGTTGCTCAATAATCTCAAGGGCTATTTTTACTCCTTCATCCTTAGCAACCTTGGCCTCCTCCATACGGGTAACTATCTCATCCGGCACACTAATTCCTGAGACATTATCCTTCATATAACGAGCCATTCCCACAGACTTTATGGGTATTACGCCGGCAAGAATATGAACCTGTTTATCCAATCCCTCATCTCTCACTATCTCCATCCATTTGATAAATTTTGCCACATCAAAGACAGCCTGTGTTTGAATGAAGTCTGCACCAGCCTTTACCTTCTTGGCCAATCTTTTGACCCTGTACTCAATGGGATCAGCAAACGGGGTTTCAACCGCCCCAATATATAATGGAACCTCTCCGGATATGTCCTCGCCGCAGATAAATTTTTTTTCATCCCTCATCTTCTTCAAAGTCTGAACGAGCTGTATCGAATCAATATCATAGACCCCTTTAGTCGTCGGATGATTTCCGAATCTTTGATGGTCACCTGAAAGACACAGGATATTTCGGATTCCCAGGGCAACTGCACCCAGGATGTCACTTTGGATAGCAATCCGATTTCGATCCCTAACCACTATCTGCATTACAGGATCAATCCCTATCTCCCTTAGAAGGATACAGCCGCTGCAGCTCGACATGCGGACAATGGCTGTCTGATTGTCCGTTACGTTCATGGCATCACAATAAGTTTTAAGGAGTTCACCTTTCCTCTGGACGACTTTTGCTGAGGCGCCTTTTGGGGGTCCTACTTCAGCAGTTACCGCAAAATGGCCACTTTCTAAAACTTTTTCAAGATTGCTTCCACTTTTCATTTTTACTATACTCCTGCCTTATAATTAGTGTCTGTTTATAAATTAAGTTTTACGCAATCCGTCATTCTCCGACTTGATCGGGGAATCCAGTATTTTCAATAGGTTCTGGATTGTCATTCCGGCTTGTCCGGAATCTTTCCGATAGCTTCACAGAAGGATTCCCGACGCGCTTCGCTTGCGGGAATGACAGTATTCGACTTTTTCTATACATTTATACACAGATTCCAATTAGTTTTTCTTATTGTCCTTCAATGTCCTTTATATGCTCCAGCACTACCCGGCGGGGTCCGCCGTATGTGGCAGTGGACCAGTTCCGCAGCGGCTGAATCTCATACAGCTTTTCCAGAGCGCCGAGCTTTTTCATCCTCTCCACGATCAGATACCAGCCACAATCCACATCCTGGCTTATCTCGCACTTGCCTTTATTAGTGCCACCGCAGGGCCCGTTCATAAGAGATTTTGCGCAGCGGGCAATTGGACATATCCCGCCGGTCAGGTGAAGGATACAATTCCCGCATCCTGCGCATAATTCAACAAATATGCCTGCCTTCGGAACAGCCCCAAAGAACTGTGTATTGATTCCTGGAAACACCGGGATATCGCCAATTCTTTCAGCGAGGAAGTTGACCCCTACGCCGCAGGCCGTTGAGAGCACTACATCGTTGGTCTTAATATCCTCCATCATAGGATCGAAAAACTCCGGTTCGCAGTGTCTTTCGATCGCAGCATGTTTAACCTCCATGCCTATACCTTCCTGTATAGCCTTCATCCTGATTAAGGAAGCAAGTATCTCTGCCTCCTTGCCTCCACCTGCATGACAGATTGCTACACAAGTGTTGCAACCGAAGACAAGTACCTTCCTGAAGCTCTTGATCATCTCCCAAATTTCTTCAAATGGTTTCTGCTCACCAACAATCATTTCTATCCACTCCTTTTCATACCGCTTCGCCTGCATACTGCAAACCATATAGGTGAGGGCCCGAGTTTACGAATTCTTTCAGTGAATTCTGTACAGATCTCAGCCCACATAGGTCCCATGGCAGCGGACAAGTTATACATTTCAAGGCGCTCAGGATCAATGCCCACCCTGGACAACAGATTTTTTGTATACTTAATCCTTCTTGCTGCGTATGTATTACCTTCCAGGTAATGACATTGCTCTTGCAGTCAGCCTGCCGCAAAAATACCGTCTACTCCCCTCTCGAATGCATGAAGGATATGGATATAATCCAGCTTGCCTGTACAGGGAAGTCTTATAATTTTCACATTCGATGGATACGAGAGTCGCATTACTCCAGCCAGGTCTGCTGCAGCGAAGGCGCAGTAATGACATGCAAATGCAAGGATATTCGGTTCCCAGTCAGGCGGCGTCTCGTGAGGCTTCTCTATGGAATGAACCTCTTCTTGCACTCCCGGCTCTGCAACTTTAACCATTACTCATTCTCCCATGTTCTTCTATAAAAAATAATATTATTTCACCGTCTCACATTCAACTGCAGCGTCTATCATGGCCAGTATCTGGTCGTCACGGAAGCTGTTTACCTGAAAAGCCTTGGCCGGACAAATGCCGGCACAGATCCCGCATCCATGACATTTTACTTCGTTATGAGCGACTTTTCCTTCCTCATCAATATATGGTGAATCAAACGGGCATACCCTGAAGCAGCTCAGGCAGGACATGCACAGGTCTTTTCTATGTTTGGCGATGATCCCTGAAACAGATAGATGATCTTTGGAAAGAACAGTGCCGGCTCGGCCTGCTGCAGCCAATGACTGACTGATGGTTTCGTCAAGATTCTTTGGCGCATGAGCCAGACCTGAGACAAAAATGCCTTCGCTCGGGAAGTCAACAGGACGAAGTTTCACGTGCGCCTCCAGGAAATAGCCGTCAGGGTTACGGGTTATCTTATACATTTCACCGATTTTGTCGGTTGTTGGGTGCGGCCTGAGCCCGGTCGAAAGGACTAACCAGTCTGCATCCATTACTAAGTCCTTGTTCAGCATGTAGTCCCATGTCTTTATCCTGAGCCTTTCACCTTCTCTCTCGACCACTGGTTTTTTATCTACCTCATAGCGGACAAAAATCACACCTAAATCACGTGCCTGCTTGTAATAATTTTCACGCAGCCCGTACGTTCTGATGTCTCTATAAAGTATGACCACCTGCGCTTCGGAGTTCCTCTGCTTAATGGCGACTGCGTTCTTAATTGCATCCTGGCAGCATATGCGTGAGCAGTACTGGTTCGGTTCTTCGCGAGATCCCACGCACTGGATCATAACAAAGCGCCCGCCGGATTTCGGCTTCTCACCCATAGCAAGCTTCTTTTCCAGTTCCCGCTGTGTAATAACATGGCCGCTTTCTTTATAGAGATATTCAGCCGGCTCATATTCAATGCCGCCGGTGGCCAGTATTATAGCTCCATGTTCTATTTTGGTTCCGTCAGTAAGGGTTGTTTTGAAGTTGCCTACAAAGCCTTCAGTTTTCTTAACCTCAATGCCGGTATATACCTTAATGCGCTTATGGGCTTGAACCTGTGCTATCCTTGATTTCAGAAATTCCTGAACATCATTTCCTTCCAGTGTATGGTAAAGGTTTCTCAAAAGTCCCCCAAGCTCTTTTTCTCTTTCTATGATACTGACCTGGAAACCCTGGTCGGCAAGTGAAAGCGCTGTAGTCATCCCTGCGATTCCGCCTCCGATGACCATAGCTGCTGGTGTGACTCCCACGGTATCTGTCTTAAGCGGCTCAAGAAGCCTGGCCTTTGCTATCGCCATTTTTACAATCCTGATTGCCTTCTTTGTCGCTTCTTCTTTATGTCCCATATGACACCAGGAGCATTGCTCACGGATATCAGCAAGATCGAACAGATACTTGTTCAGACCCGCATCGCGAATAGTATCCTGGAACAAGGGCTCATGGGTTCTTGGAGTACATGAAGCCACCACCACCCGGTTTAAGTTGTTTTCCCTCACCGCCTGTTTTAACATTTCCTGGCTATCCTGTGCACAGGCATAAATCATGTCGGTAACATAGACAACTCCGGACAGGTCTTTAACTGCTTCAAACACTTTATCGATTTCCACAGTTGAAGCTATATTGATCCCGCAGTGACAAACGAAAACACCGATCCTGACTTCTTCATCAGTAAGATCCTTCTCGTCAGAAAGTTCTTTGGCGATAGTCTCGGTCCCGCGGGCTTCGCCAAGAAGCGCCATTGCTTCACCAGCCACTGCGCTTCCCTGCATCACTGTTTCAGGGATGTCTTTTGGACCCTGGTAAGCGCCTGTGACAAAGACACCTTCACGGGAGGTCTGCACAGGCTGTAATGGAGACGTCACAGGAAAACAGTATGAGTTTGTATCTATGCCGAATATCTTTGCGAACTTCACCGCATCCTTATGCGGCTCAAGTCCGACAGACAAAACAACCATGTCAAAAATATCATCAATAAGCTTTCCGCTTTCGGCTGCATAGCGCAGAAGCAGATCCCCTGTGCCAGGCTCTTCCCGGATCGTAGAAATCATTGCACGCTGATAACGAACATTGTATTCGTTCTTTGCGCGCTCAACATACTTATCGAAGTCTTTCCCAAATGCCCGCATATCCATAAAGAAAATAGTAGGTTCTATTTTCGCATCGTGCTCCCTTGCAATAATCGCCTGCTTGGTTGCATACATACAACACACGGATGAGCACCATGGATTTGCATTGCGAGGGTCCCTCGATCCTACACACTGAATCCATGCAACTTTTTTCGGATGCTTTCCGTCAAATGGACGTTTTATCTTTCCCTTATACGGACCTGATGCAGAGAGAATACGTTCGAACTGGATTGAGGTCACAACATTTTTCCATCTGCCGAGTCCGAACTCGCCCCTTACCTTTGCATCATACCTGTCCAGTCCCGGACAGAGAATGATCGCACCAACATGCAAATCGATCTCTTTGCCATTATCTTCAAAGTTTATGGCTCCGGCCTTGCAAGCCTTTTGGCAAAGGCGGCAACGGCCTTTTTTGAAATAAAGGCAATTATCTTTATCAATAGCCCTGGTATTAGGCACAGCCTGGGGAAACAGCGAATAAATAGCTTTACGCACTGTGAGCCCCTGCTCGAACTCGCTAAGTACTTTTTTAGGGCATTTCACTTCGCAGTCTCCACAGCCGGTACATTTATCAGGATCCACATAGCGCGGAGCACACTTTACTTTGACCCTAAAATCCCCCGGCTTACCCTCAACCGATACAACCTCTGCCAATGAATGGATATCAATGTTCAGATGTCTGCCCACCTCCACCATCTTGGGAGAGATCATGCACATAGAGCAGTCTCCTGTAGGAAAGGTCTTATCAAGCATTACCATGGTCCCGCCAATGGATGGGTCCTTCTGAACCATATGCACTTTAAACCCGCTGTCAGCAAGATCAAGCGCAGCCTGCATCCCGCCGATACCGCCACCCACGACCAGTACAGAACCTTTTTTTAGAGAAGAAGCCTTCTCATTCATATCAGTTTCAACTCCGTTAATAGCCCGAAAGGATCTATGAAATGCCTGTCAAGCTGCATCTCATTTGGGCTGAAACCCATTGCAATGCCCAAGAGTTCGGTTATAAAATAAACTGGCAACCTCTTCTGTATCCCATATTTTTCACCAACCTGTTCCTGATATGCATCCATGTTGAGCTGGCACATGGGACAGGTAGTAACAAAGCAGTTGGCTCCTCTTGCTACAGCATCATGAAGTATTCTGGACATAAGGAGCAAAGATGTATCAGTATCATTGATTACTGCTGAAGCCCCGCAGCAGTCTGTTTTGTAACTCCAGTCAATAGGCTGCGCTCCAATGATCTTGCAGACGATCTCCATTCCCTGCGGATTTTCCACACTGTCTGGAATTTCCACATCACAGGGAAACCGCGTCAGCAGGCAGCCATAATAACATGCAGGTTTAATCCCCTCTAAATTCTTTATTGACTTTTCAGCTATCTCGCCGGAATTTGCTTTAGAAACAAGAACCTCGAGTATGCTCGATATCTTTATCTTACCTTCAGCCTTTTTAATAAGCTCTGCATTTATTGTATTCTTTAGTCCTGGATCGTCTGCGAGCTTCTTCTGGGAAACTATCATCCGGCTGTAACAGGATGAGCATGGAATTACTATTTCAGCCAGCCCGCTGGCATCTGCAATGCCAAGGTTTCGCGCCGGCAATGCTATGGCCAGGAAGTCATCTGTCTTGCCGGCTGATGTTGCGCCACAGCAGTTCCAGTCTTCAATCTCTTTGAGCTCAACCCCCATCCGCCTGAACACCATCCTGCTCTGGATATCATAAAGCTCGGAAGAAGCATGCAAAGAACATCCCGGGTAATATGCTATTTCCATAATATACCTTTAATTTTTTTTATACGGAGCATAGACAACCTTAGCGATCCACAGACTTTTCCCTGGCCTTTGCATAAAGCCTCTTAATCTCGGAAAGTCCCTTGATCTTATCCAGTTTGAAATGCAACCGTTTCTTCTTCATCATCGAAATGCCCAGTTTGGCCCGGTCTTTTATTTTATCAACGATTGCTCGCCAGCCACCACCGCGTTTCAGTTCACTTCTGGTATTCTGTATTTCATAGAGACTCATAAACTCCAGTTCATTAACCCGGCCAAAGTGGGAAGCTGAAGTTAAAAAGGCATTGTGAAATGCAGCTACTTTGGGATTCAGTGGTTCAATATGGGCTTCTTTTGACATTTGTTTCAGTATCTCGTTAATTCTTGCTGTCTGGATATTATTCGGACAACGCGTGCCGCAGGTATAACAGGCTACACACTTCCAGACCAGAAGATTATTAAAAGCCTCATTCTTTTCACCTAAAAGGATCATTCTGATCAGGCGATCAGGCGTAACCCCGGTTTCATCACCGACAGGACAGCCGGCCGCACACCGTCTGCACTGATAACAGGCCAGTACATTCTGACCTGACCGATCCATAACCTCTTGCAGCAGAGGCTTTGAGATTTCCGGCTTAAACACAACAGATTGTGAAGACATATTGTTAGTCGGGGTTCTTTAAATTTACCTTGCCTGTTTTTTTGCCGACTGTACCGTGTTGTACATCAGCATCGCTATAGTCATCGGGCCTACACCACCCGGCACCGGCGTTATTGCACTGGCCTTTTCTTTTACTGTTTCAAAATCTACATCTCCTGCCAAACCGGTTTCAAGCCTGTTTACTCCAACATCAATTACCACAACACCTTCTTTCACCATATCGGCAGTGATGGTCTTTGGCTTGCCGGCGGCTACGATTAATATGTCTGCTCTTCTTGTATGAGATGCAATGTCTCTTGTTCCTGTATGACATATTGTTACAGTTGCATTTGCCCCTTTCTTGCTTCTTTGAATTAACATATTTGCAATAGGCTTTCCTACAATATTGCTTCTTCCGACAACAACAACTTCCGCGCCGTCTGTCTCTATCCCGGATCTTATTAAAAGCTGCTGGATGCCATGTGGTGTACAGGGAAGATAATCAGGCGCTCCGAGCATCAATTTTCCGACGTTAACGGGATGGAAAGCATCTACATCTTTCCCTGGTTCGATTGCATACAGAACTTTGGTTTCGTCAAAGTTTTTTGGCAATGGCAGTTGTACTAGTATTCCATGAATTTTCGGATCTTTATTAAGCCTTTCGATAATAGCTAAAAGTTCCGTTTCAGTTGTAGCCGCAGAAAGATTAATACGTTCAGAATATATTCCGAGTTCTTTACATGTTTTTTCTTTTACCCCAACATATACTTTTGATGCCTCGTCTTCGCCAACAAGAATAGTAGCTAATCCAGGTATAATATTATTTTCCTTTAGGTTAGCTATCTCTACTTTAAGTTCTTCTTTAATTTTTTTGGATATTTCTGATCCTTTGATAAGTGTAGCTGACATTGTCCTTTCCCCTTTCTTAATTAAGCTAATTACTGACAGGAACTAATCTCTCTTCTTGATCAGTTCCAGCAATTCATCTCTTGTGGATTGTTTGGTCCTGAATATGCCCCTGACAGCTGATGTTACTGTGCGTGTTCCAGGCTTTTTAACGCCTCTCATGCTTATGCACAGATGTTCCGCGTCGACAATGACCATAGAGCCTTTCGGTTTCAGTTTGTGCATTATCAGATCAGCAAGTTGTGTAGTTAAACGTTCCTGAACCTGCAATCTTTTGGCAAGCACCTCAACTGCTTTGACGATCTCGCTCAGGCCGACAATTTTACCGCCGGATGGAATATAAGCCACATGAACCCTCCCGATAAATGGTATCATGTGATGCTCGCATACGGAATAAAAAGGAATATCTTTTAAAAGAACCATTTCGTCATGGGTTTCGCCTTCGATAGCTTTAAGGAGTTCTTCAGTAGGTGTTTCAAGACCTGAAAAAATCTCTTCATACATCCTTGCCACACGCTCAGGTGTCTCTTTAAGCCCTGAACGTTCAGGATCCTCGCCGATGCCTTCGAGGATCATCCTTACGCCTTTTTCGATCTTCTTTAAGTCCATATCATTATTATACTAAACGTGATAATTTTGGCACATTTTAGCATTTGCGATATTTTTATGTCAAAACTCATAAGAATCTTTTCAGTAATGCATCAGTATAAACCGGAGATTATCAGGAATTCATGTTTTTATCGGAAAGTATATTCAGCTTATTCTTATGACCCTTTTATCAGTAACAATTATATCCACCTTAACATCATGTTCTTCCGGAGTGATTGAATCTACTATCTGTTCTTCATACGCAATGGCGATTACCGGTATTTTCTTTTTTCTCTCAGCAAGCAGGGAATCATAATAACCGGCTCCGTACCCAAGCCTGTTTCCGGAATAATCAAATGCAGCCCCTGGTATAATAACAAGATCGATATCATCAATAGAAACGATCCTTTCATCCGGCACAAACGGTTCAGGTATTCCCATAAACCCTGCATTTAATTCCTTCATATCTTTTAATTCATAAAGCAGAAGCCTGTGCCCCTTTTTGTAAACCCTGGGAAGTATAAGATTCTTGCCTGTTTTGAGTGTCTGCTTTATCATGCTGTGCGTCTCTACTTCTGACCTGAATGACGCATAGAAAAGTATTTTTTTTGCATCAAGAAATTCAGAAAGAGTGTATAGCGAATTTCTGATAAGCAAATCTTTTTCTGCTTTTATGGCATGAGGAATCTGATCCCTTTTTGACAGGATTTTTTTCCTTATGGCTTTTTTCATCAGATTTTACCTGCAATTAAAACAACCGCATACATAAGATATAATACTCCTCCGAAAAGCATTGTATAAGGTGTAAGTCGTTTTCTGAAAACTATTTCCATGAGAACCACCGATGCTGATATAAGCGCTATTAAATATGAGTATACCTTTGATAAGACCTACTTTGAAGAAAGAACATCCTTTAATTCCAGGGCTGTTTTCAATGCCGTCCCGGACATATCAGAGAAATCAATTGGACAGAGAATTTTCTTAATATGCACGGAGCCGGTTTTTAAAGTCTCTGACTTTGAGCCGCGTACAACCAGCATGGGCATCTTCAGGCTTTTAATAAGTTTTTCAGAACTGCTCCTCCTGATTGCATGCGATACAAAACCGAGAACAAGCATATCCGCGTCTGTCTTTTTTGCTGCTGCCTGAAATGATTCCTGAAGCCTTCCAACCAATAATTTCAGTTGTTGAACTGATGCCGCTATCACTCAATTGTTTTTTCAGTTCCTCAATTTTCTCCTCTGCAACCTTTTTTTCTTGTTCTATATATGGCATGAGATACGCCGGTGGTGTTGTCAGGTAGTCGATTACGTAGAGAATATTTACAGAAGCGCCAAATATCTTTGCAAAATGAGAGGCATACGCAAGCACGCTCTGAATCTCTTCCAAAATCAATGCCTGCCAATATTTTTTCTATTTTCATAATCTGAACTACAACTCTCTCTCCATGTTTTTCTTTAAATCCCTCACTGCATTGACTGTTTCGCTGGAATAGAGATACGGGGAAAAGCCTTTCATATCAGCCTCCATAATGGCATGATTAAAGGCAATTGACCCGAGAAATTCAATCCCTTTTATATTGTCCTTTATAAAGGAGATATCTTCAGGCCCTCTTACTTTATTTGCAACGACAAATACTTTGCGTACGCCAAGACCGTTTGCCATTTTAAAAACTGTCTTTGCTGTCTGCAGGCTCCTCTGGCCTGGTTCAACAACCACTATAAAAACATCAACAGACTCTGCAGTCCCCCTTGTGAGATGTTCTATGCCTGCCTCCATGTCAACAATAACCACTTCACTCCTGTCAACGATAAGATGTTTCAGCAGGCTGCGCAAGAGTACGTTTTCCGGGCAATAACACCCTGATGCTGCAGCCTTTAACTTACCCATCGTCAGAAGAGTAATCCCTTTCAGCCGATAGCCTATGCCTTCAGGAAGGTCATCTACCTTTGGATTCATCTTGTATATACCGCCTGTTTTTCCCGGTCTTGTCCCTGTCCTTTCCTCAATAAGATCCGCCATATCTGCTATCGGTCTGATTTTTTCTGCCTCTTCTATTGGAATACCGAGGGCAGATGCGAGGTTTGCGTCAGGGTCGGCATCAACAGCAATAACCCTTTTACCTTCTTCTGCATAAATATGGGCCAGCAAAGATGCAAGCGTAGTCTTGCCGACACCGCCCTTCCCTGTTATTGCTATCTTCATAAGATATTATTCAAACGTTGCAAAAGATTTTTTTGATAACGAGGGCAGGTATGCTGAAAAAGGCCTGTAGCAACTCCTTATAGACATATGGAATGGCCTGCCAGCCTTCTGCCGTAATATACAAACTGTGATATTTGCAGTCATGTGTATTATAAAAGAATTCTCGTTGCATTACAGGGTTTTTTCAGCATATCTGCCCTTGCTTTAAACAACTAATGGAATTACTTAACCCAAAACCCTTTTTGTTGAAGGCACACCCTTAACTCTCGGATCAACAACTACCGCCTGTCTGAGCGCTCTGCCTAATGCCTTGAAAATCGCTTCTATTATGTGATGTGTATTTCTGCCATAGGGAGACATAACATGGAGGGTTATACTGCTGTTGCTCGCAAATGCCTGGAGAAAGTCCTCGATAAGATCAGGTTCAAAATTCTTTATCTTGCTCTTCTTCGGTATCTCGACTTTATACACCAGATAAGGTCTTCCGCTGATATCGATACTTACCATGGCAAGCGCCTCATCCATAGGAACGGCTGCCTGACCATATCTTGTAATCCCCTGCATATTTCCAAGCGCCTCTTTCATAGCTTTACCGAGCACAATGCCTATGTCTTCAACAGTGTGATGAAAGTCTATATCTATATCTCCCTTTGCTTTTATCCTCATATCAAGAAGCCCGTGCTTGCTCATTAATGAAAGCATATGATCAAGGAACGGGATGGAAGTGTCTATAGCATATTTACCCTCACCATCAAGATTTAGACTCAGCCTGATATCCGTCTCTTTTGTTTTTCTCTCTACCTTAGCTGTTCTCATTTATACCTCATGTTTTTTAACTATCCTTCAATGCCTTAAGAAATAGTATGTTTTCCTGCGGGGTGCCGACAGTCACCCTGAGACAACCATCAATAATACCTTTCATGTTTCTTACAAGCACTCCCCTCCTGAGAAGGTTATTGTAAACCATATCAGGGTCATTGACTCTGAACAATATAAAATTTGCCTCAGATGGATATGGCCTTATGCCCTTTATTTTTAAAAGTTCCTTAAATAGCTTACCTCTCTCTGAAATGATGGATTTTATATGTCCTTTCAATAATGTCTTCTTTTTAATAACCTCAGCAGCAATGGCCTGTGAAAAAGAATTGAGATTGAATGGCAGCCTCACCTTGTTGACCTCATTGATTATCTCTTCCCTTGCTATCAGGAAACCCACCCGCAGACCTGCAAGCCCTATCTTGCTTAATGTCCTCATGATGATAAGGTTTTCATAATCATTGAGAAAAGGGATAAAACCTCTTTCGCTCGCGAACGGCTGATATGCCTCATCAACCACAACAAGAGATGTTGATGAGCCTGCCTCGATAATTTTCAGTATATTTTCTGTGGAAAAACAGTTGCCGGTAGGATTATTCGGTGTGCTTAAAAAGATCAGCCCCGGTTTTTCTCTGCGTATTCTCATGAGTATATTCCGACTATCAAGGTCGAATTCTTCATTGAGCGGAATCGCAATCCTTTTTTCCCCGAGCGCCTGAGAGATTATGCCATACATTAAAAAAGTAGGAACCGGATATAAGACAGGGCCACCAAATGTGGTAACAAGCTGATAAATCAGCTCATCTGATCCATTGCCCTGGAGGATGTTTTCAGGTTTTACTCTGAATTCCCTTGCAATAAGTTCCCTGAGACCTCTTGCTTCAGGATCAGGATATCTGTTTGTCTTTATAGACTTCACCGTCTTGAATGCATCCGAAAAACTATAAGGGCTTTCATTTGCGTCAAGTTTCACTTTGCAGGGGATATCCTTTGCAGAGTAAGCTCTCAAAGAAAACACATTCGGTCTAACGAATTCCCTGATGTTCATAGCAAAAGAATTATACCATTATCAGACGGTAAGCGTATCTCCGTCGTGCAGAAGCCTGATGTTATTTATTTTCAGCCTTTCGATCTGACAGCCTATTGATTTAAAATACTGAGGTTTTGGATGGGTGATGTAGATGCGTTCAGGCATGCTTTTCATCCTCATGAGCTCCTTTTTCAATAACTCAGGGGTCAGATGTCCTGTCTTTAACGCAAGCTCATTCATGCTGTTTGGAAAAGATACATCGATAATAAGACAGTGGATCTGTTTGTGCTTCATCTTTTCCCATGTCTTCGGACAGGGTCCTGTATCCCCCGTATAGAAGAACCGCTTACCGTTTTTGTCTTCAACCAGATAGCCGACAGCAGGAACAGTATGATTTACTTTATGGGGGGTAATCAAATATCCGTTTATTGCAATTCCCCTGTCAACCTTCAGTCCCTGCAGGTTGAGTATGGCATTAGCAGGATTCGGGATGATCGTAAAGTCCGGCCATACAGAGCTGTTAAAGAGATGTTTTTTGATCGTTTTGATAACAGGGGAAATACTGAAGATTGTTATCTGCTGTTTCTTTTTACCAACGATTATGTTATCAGCGAGGAACGGTATGCTCCGGATATGATCAAGATGGGCATGGGTAATGAAAATGCTTCTGATCTTCATCTGTGCCTGTTCATCAAGGATGTTGGTGATACTCCCAGCATCAAAAAGTATTTCATCATCGAGGAGAAAGCCGGGTGCATTATGTCCCGGGAATTCAGCGCCCGAACAGCCGATAACCTTGATTTTCATATGTAGCTATTTTATAAATATCAAACGGCAATATCAATACCTGTTATTTGGTCCATCTCTGAACAGTAAAGGCAATTTTTCAGTTCTGTATTAATATCAGCCCAACATATCCAGCATGGTAGCGTGCATGAGAACTTCATCGGCAACATTCCTGAGCCTTGAAAAATTCATTGCGTTTTCGATCGCTATAGACGCATACAAGGCTATAAAGCGTAATAAATTTAAATCTTCAATGGTGAACAGGTTTTCTGAAATCCTGCTCATATTTATTACTCCAAAATGTGTGTTCCTGCCTTTGATGGGAACGCAGAGAACAGAATTAATGTCTGCTGACCCTTTTTTGTATCTTGGATCCATTGAAACATTATTGATTAGTTCTGCCCTGCCGGTTTTCAGAACGTCCCCGGCTATCCCTTCACCTGCGTTCAGCTTTGTCTTTGGATTCCACTCTGTTCCAAAAGCTGCCTTAATTAGCAGCGCCTTTTCCTCATCACTGTAAAGCATGATCGACCCATTGTCAGCTTTAATGAAGTTTTTTGCTTCTTCCAGAATAAAACTACATGTCTCATCAACATTTACAAAGATCTGCAGGATATCTATCTTGCTTTTTCTTAGTTTTGTAAACTCTTCATCGAGCCTTCTTATCCTCCTGCTCATAGATTCGAGAGTTTTAAAGACCAGTGTTGGGTCTCTGTCTATTGTTTGGAAAAGTTTTTTCTTATCTATGCTTAAGATCCTCGCTTCATCCAAAGCTCCCGCAGTTGCTGAACGGGGCAGCCTGTCGAATAAAGCCATCTCTCCAAAAATTTCACCGCTCCCGAGAGTAGCAATCGTTATGTCTCCTGAAGGAGTCTTTTTCGTTATTCGCACCCTGCCTGACTGGATAACATACATCCTGTCACCTTCATCCCCCTCCTTGAAGATAAATTCCCCTTCACCATAAACTCTACCGAGTTCGCCGTCTTTCATATTAGACCACTATCATATCCGAATACATCCTTTAAATATATCAAAAAACATGGGGAAATTCATTGCTCTGCGAAATATGTCTTTGTACAGTTCGTTGCCGGTAAACATATCCCAGAGGACAGAGCTCAGTATCTTCTGAGAGGATGGCTCAAGCTGTTCTTTCTGAACAACCCTGAACATGCTTTTATTTAATGCTTTATGAACCTTGAATGCATCTGTTACTGCAAAGAGAACTTTTCCAAACTTGTTATCGATTATGATATTTCTGTAGACAGGATAATATTCTTTCTGAAAATGCTGTTTACTCACACCATGAAACACAGCAGTTTTTGCAGCAGCCTTACCCATAATATAAGCAGCGCCGAGCCCATCCTTAAAGAGCCTTGTTGATCCTGCATCTCCGCATAAGATTACCCTGTGGTTGAATGGAATTTTTGGCGCTCTCACATTCATTTTAGGCAAACACCTGCAATTGACTTTATAGGTTTCTGTCTTTGGAAGGATCGATTTTACAACCCTGTTATCGAGGAAATTGTTAACTGTATTCACGACGATATCCTTCCCTAATATACAAACCGTCACATAAGTGCCTTTAGGAATCATTGCTGCAAATTTTACGCCTTTGATCGGGAGAAGAAACAAATGAACTGAGTTTCCAAAATATTCTGTTATGGCGCTACTGTGCGTACTGATCTCTGCAATTGCCGCTGTAACAGTCTCCGGCCTTCTGTATCCGAACCCCATATCCTCGAATATTTTGTATGTCCGGCTCTTTACACCTATAGCCCCAACTGCAAGATCAGGTTCCTGGATCCTCTGTCCCTTAGCAAAGAGGACGGGCCGTATATTGTTATATTCGATTCTGTCAATCTTTAAGGGATTATGAATCGCTCCTTCACTGACTGCCAGATCAAGGAGGAATCTATCAAAGCTTTCCTTGCCCTTTCCGATTATCCCCTTCGGTCCTCCTCCTCTGTATACCGTAGCTATGGTTTTTTCATGAGACGGTGTTCCAATAAATACATTCCCATGATCCGTGTAAAGCCTGTAGGAATTGATACCCCTCTGTACGAGTGTCTCGGGAAGATTTATACCCTCAACAGCCAGTGTCTGGACAAGAAGTTCAGAGATTAGACCTCCGCATCTGTTACAACCACGGGGGCCGTCTTTTGTAAAATCTTTGGGTTCATAGATAGTGACATTAAGCTCTTTCCCGATCATCTTTGCCATCTTTAGCGCAAAGATGCTGAAGAAAGATCCAGTAGGGCCTCCGCCTATAACAGCAATCTCCGAGCCGTTTTCCAAAACATACGGATCGGCCATAATATCCCCCCAAAACGCGCTGATTTTTTTAATTATTTACTTATAAAGCCTTGTTATTTGTCAAGTAAGATGTGAAAGGGGCGGACTTTAAATGTCCGCCCCTTGATCTAATGAACTATTATTTATCCGAAAGGGTGATGTAGAGAGATGACCCGCCTCTGAACACAAGAAGCAGGATATCGCTTTCCGGTTTTATTCTGGAGACAACTTTCTCATATTCCACGACATTGGTTATCTTCTGTCTGTTTATCTCCTGTATCACATCTCCCTGAAGAAGCATTGTGGCAGCATTACTATCCTCATCGACATCTGAAACAATAACCCCTTTCAGTTTCTTGGGAAGCCTGAGTTTACCGGACATTTCGAGTGTAAGCTCCTGTACAGACACCCCTTTCAAAAGGTTGTTATATTCGGCTTTTGAGGATTTCTGCATATCTGCGGGCAATTCACTTATAGTAGCCTTCTTTATTTCCATCGTGTTTTCCCTGATAATCTTCAAACTTATTTCCTTGTTAGGCGGTGTATTGGCAACCATGTTGCGTAATTGAGTCGGTTCTTCGATCTTTTTCCCATCAAACTCAATTATTACGTCTCCCCTCTGCAAGCCTGCTTTTTCTGCAGGACCGCTCTCAACAACGTCCCCGACAAGAACTCCTTTCTCCTCTTTAAGATTGAACTGTTTTGCAAGATCCGGGGTTAAGCTCTGTATCGTCACTCCAAGCCATCCTCTTGTCACCTTTCCTTTGGTTCTCAGGCTGTCCATAACTGTCTTTGCCATATTCGTCGGCACAGCAAAACCGATTCCCTGATAACCTCCGCTTGTGCTGAAAATGGCGGTATTAATACCGACGAGTTCTCCTTTGACATTCACCAGCGCTCCTCCCGAATTACCTGGATTTATCGCAGCATCTGTCTGTATGAAATCCTCATAATCAGCAATACCCACATTAGCCCTTCCAACAGCGCTTACTATGCCCATTGTCACTGTCTGACTTAAGCCGTAAGGACTCCCGATCGCAAGCACTGTCTCACCAACTCTCAATGCATCGGAGTCTCCCCATTTTATCGTAGGAAGGTTATCAGCCTCTATTTTTATAATACCTATATCTGTCATAGCATCATTACCGACAATCTTACCTTTAAATTCCCTCTTGTCTGAAAGCGTTACCTTTATCTCATCAGCGCCCTGAATTACATGGTTTGCCGTCAAGATATACCCCGTCGGATCAACAATCACACCAGAGCCGAGGTTTGCGGATTTGCGTTCCTTCGGCATCTTGAACTGATCTCCGAAAAATCTCCTGAAAAAAGGATCATCAAGAAATGGATTCGCGCCGCCCTGTGTCTTTACTGTTTTTGTTATTGATATATTTACTACAGCAGGTCTCACTGCGCCAACAAGTTCTGCAGTCGCCTGACCAATCTTTGATAACATATCCATTGACTGCTGAGAAATTTCTGAATTACCTGCAAAAGAGTATGTCCATGCTCCGCAGCTGAGTAAAACGATCAGTCCTGAAATAAGCAGTGCCTTTACTGAAGTTATAAACGACCCTTGCATCTTTCTCTTTAAAAACATTTTACCTCCTGTTATTATATTTAGTAATATATTTTACTATAAAACTTATGATATTTTTATCAAGATGCAAGTTTGCTCCTGATAATATCCACATAAAGATCACAAGAATTTCATAAGCAAGACCGCTTTAAATTCTACGGAAAGGAAATATTAAGTGAAAGTTGCGATTATTGGTTTATCCAACTCAGGGAAGACAACGGTATTTAATGCCCTAACTGGGCAAGATATTGAGACCACAATTTATTCGACAACCTCCGGGGAACCAAATATAGGTATCGTTAAAGTCCCGGACATCAGGGTTGAAAAGCTTGCTGAGATATACAAACCGAAAAAATACACGCACGCCACGATTGAATATATCGATTATGTCGGGCTCACAAAAGGCGATCTTAAACAAAACAGGAAGGTCTTTGATCTTATAAAAGATGCTGATGCCTTAGTCCATGTTGTAAGGACATTTGAAGACGACTCAGTTATCCATTCAGGCGGGAGCATAGATCCTTTACGGGATATAGGTACAATAGAACTTGAATTGATCTTTGGCGATCTTGAGCTTATTGAGAAACGCCTCGAAAGGATGGAAGACGGCAAGAAGCGCGGAAAGAAGCCTGATGAATCAGAAAAAAAACTTTTACTGAAATGCAAAGATTTTCTTATGAAAGAAATTCCATTAAGAGCTGTGGAATTCAACGAAGAAGAGCATAAGGCAATGAGGTCTTTTCAATTTTTATCCACTGTGCCGGAGATTGTTTTGCTGAATATCAATGAAAGGGATCTGAATACCAATCAGCCAAAAGATATTCTGTCGTCCATCTCTGCGAATTATCCGTCACTTCCTGTTTTAACATTATGTGGAAAAATTGAGATGGAAATCTCTCAGCTGACAGACGACGAGAAAAAACCATTTCTTGATGAGCTCGGGATTGACGAACCCGCATCGAATAAACTGGTACATACCTGCTATGCAATCCTCGGCCTGATCTCATTTCTGACTCTTGGTGAAGATGAAGTACGGGCATGGACGATCAGAAAAAATACTCATGCCCTTGCTGCTGCCGGAAAAGTCCACTCTGACATTGAGAGGGGATTTATCAGGGCTGAGGTCATCTCATTTGAAGATTTCATGTCTGCCGGAAGCATGCATGCTGCAAGAGAAAAAGGTATTCTGAGGCTGGAAGGAAAAACATACAAACTGAAGGACGGGGACATAATCAATTTCAGATTCAACATCTAACTCAATATTATTCTTCTTTTGCCGGTTTCTGGTTGAAGATTTTCTTCCTGTCCATTATTTCTCTGTAAATAAATGGCTTTGTGCTTTTTGGAACTTCAGGGGCAGCATATAGTTCCTTAAGGTCATTCATCTTCATATTCTTCAGAAAATGCACGACCAGCGAGAGTGATGCGTGATTGTTCCTGATGAGCGACCACTGCACATCATATCTGCATGACCACTTTTTGTGTTTTGCGATCTGATGAACAACATGTGTTGCCGTATTTTTCATGTTGAGGACTTTGCATATGATACCCTCGGTCATGGAATAACTGTCAAGACAGATGGCGACAACCTCCTTCATGCCGTCTTCCAGGAGCTTCATTAGGATATTGCTGCTCGCCCTTTTTGCAAGTGTCATTTTGATCCCCAGAGGCATCGAAAGTATCTTTTCATTGATGATAGACTCTGCCCTCATCCTCACATTCACGGATATTTGCTGATTCCTGGCCAGGTCGGCGAGATCAAAAATCCTCAAGGTTTTCAGTAGGCTGAGCGATATGCCTTGAGGCGTCTTTTGATTTTTGCATAAAGCAAGGGCAATGCGGTAACTTTCCTTCCATCTCTTGTCAAGAGATAGCGATTCGAGTATCTCCGTGCTTATATTCCGTCTGCCTGCAAGAATCACTGCGAGGTCTTCCGTAAGATTGCTGTTGTAAATAAGATTCGCAATAACCCTTGGGGAAGGATGATACACAAGCAGCTTCAACTCTTCATTATTGGCAGTATATGCAAGTTTAATCTCTTTTTCAAAATTCTTCATGTTCTATTTTACTCAAAGTGAAAATATAGATGCTTTCTATATCTCTCCTGATAAGTATAGATATTTAATATTAGATTTATAGGTTTTATTTGTATAAATTAAAATATGATTACGGAAATATCTTCTTTAGCACATTCTGGCATTTCATCTCTTCAGCGGGAAATAAATCTCATCTCTGAAAAGTGCATCAACTGCAAGCTTTGTCAGAAGGAATGCGAATTTCTCAGAAGATACGGAAAGCCCAAAGAAATCGCTGACTCTTATGATCCTGCTGATACCAGACATCAGGGAATGCCATTTGAATGCAGTCTCTGCCGGCTCTGTGCCGCTGTCTGCCCGGTCAAGATAAATCCTGCAGATATGTTTTTTGAAATGAGAAAAGAGACGGTTCTTCGTGGAAACGGAAACTACGCCGAACATGATGGAATTCTTGGGTATGAGAAACGTGGAACTTCACAAAAATATACCTTTTACAGCATACCTGAAGGATGCGATGCGATATTCTTCCCCGGCTGTACTTTACCCGGGACAAGGCCTGACAAAGTACTAAAGCTTTTTGAACATATGAAAAGAACTCTTCCCACACTCGGGATTGTCCTTGACTGCTGTACAAAACCTTCACATGACCTTGGCAGGGAAAATCACTTTCACGTAATGTTCCAGGAGATGAAAAATTATCTTTTCGAGCATGGTGTTCGGAAGGTCATTGTTGCCTGCCCTAATTGTTATAAAGTCTTCAGGAAATATGGCGATGAACTCTCTGCCAGTACCGTTTATGAGTTTATGGCGCAGCACGGCGGGCCTGATACAGCAAGCATTAATGGAGCTGTCAGTATTCATGACCCATGTGCCCTCAGGTTTGAAGAACCTGTTCATTCTGCAGTAAGAGCTCTGGCTTTCAGGAAAGGATTGTCGATTGAAGAAACACCCCATAGCAGAGACAAGACACTCTGCTGTGGCGAAGGCGGAGCTGTCGGATGTCTATCGCCTGATCTGGCAAAAAACTGGGGTCTTCTCAGAAAGAAGGAGACAAATGGAAACAGGATTATTACCTATTGTGCCGGCTGTGCAAATTTTTTAAGTTCATTAGCTCCAACCAGCCATATCCTCGATCTCTTGTTTGAGCCGGAAAAAACTATGGCTGGAAAAGTTAAGGTTTCCAAAGCTCCATTCACTTATCTGAACCGTTTAAAACTGAAAAAACAACTGAAGAATATGTCCAACGGTGCATTGACCCGTGAAAGAACATTTACCGGAGGAAAAGAGAATAATAAAGGAGGCATGCTAAAGCGTATTCTTTTCCTTTCGATTATCATTGCAGCTATCTTTGCCATACGCATTACCGGTGCAACCCGTTATTTGGAAGAAGATACACTCAGAGCGCTAATACAGGGTTACGGTGCATTAGCCCCATTGATTTATATGATGGTGTATACCGTAGCGCCTTCCCTGTTTTTGCCCGGCCTTCCCATCACCATTGCAGGAGGTATACTGTTTGGACCATTCTGGGGTGTTGTATATACCATAACAAGTGCAACAATTGGAGCCTGTGTGGCATTTCTTATATCACGCTATGTTGCAAGGGACTGGATAGCTGGGAAATTGAAAAGTCCCAAATGGCGGAGGCTCGATCAGGGAGTGGAACAGCATGGCTGGAAAATTGTTGCATTTACCCGATTAATCCCGCTGTTCCCTTTTAATCTCCTGAATTACGCCTTTGGTCTTACAAAGATTAATTTCCTGCACTATGCGATAACAACTTTTATCTGTATGCTACCGGCCTGTATTGCTTTTATTGTTTTTTCAAGCTCCCTGCTCGATTTGATTAAAGGGAGAGTCTCACCGGAATTTTTAGTTGGTTTATTGTTAATTATTATCGTTTCGTTGATACCCCTGTTCTACAACCGCTATAAATCGAAAAAAGGAATAAATGATCCTTTATAACAAAATCAAGGAGGAAACATGTTCAGTCAGAAGTTGAGCAAAAGTAAATTTGCAAAGGGAGCAATTACCGGTATCTGTATCTTGGGTCTTTTTTTAGTAAACGGATTAAATGTATTCGCCGTTGACAAAGAAAAAGGCAAAGTTACAACCACGCAAAAAACATCATCAGTTGAATCACAGAATTTACCAAATAAGGAAAATCCTCTCTTGATAGATGAAAAAGGGAAAAGGGTTCTAATTTACACAGAAGTGCATGAGATGAATGTTCATCAATCTAATGTGCACTGGGGGATAGTGTTCAAGGACGGCAAATTTCAGGACAGGGCAATTCTAAGGGCTTATTCCAATCATCTTGCATTTCACGATGCCCTTCTTAAAATCGGCGCAAAACCCGGCAACAATCTCACGAAGGATACCGTGGGGAAACACGTTGAAGGAGATACCCTTGACATAAAAGCTACATGGCCCGGACTCGGGAAAGAGCTCTCCCTGAACGATATCTTTGTTGACGAGAAAGGAAAACCTTTTACCATTAAATTCGGAGGCAACAGGAAGGCATCGGAGGAAAAGAACACCGGATGCATCACCTGCCTCGAAAGCTGCTGGATATCCATTTCAAGCAATGCGAATTATCCGCAGACAGGATCGATAAAGAGGTTCCTCAGTCCGAATTCGCATTTCAAGGGAAATGCAAATGTCCTTCCGGAAGACGGGAAACCGGTTATGCTCATTTACAAGGTAGCAAGCGCAAAATAATCCAAGACTTCCTAAGACGGCTTGGAGCCTGTGTTGTAATTGTAGTCGCAGGCGATCCGCCGAGGCGGAAAGTTTGCGGCTAAAATATTCTGAACCTATAAAGAAGCCCGGGGATAAAGGCTTTCCATCGGATTTTGCCGACGAATTACCAAAAATATAGAAAGCATACTCATTTTTTTATAATCTTTTTTTGTAACAAACCTTGACAATCTCTAAAAATATGATACATTGAGATTATAGGTAATAGCTATGGACTTTCGTATATTAAAGGAGGTGAAAAAACATGAAAACCATAAGCAAAAAAACGCTTGAGAGAGAGGCTTCTTTTTGGACCAGTCTAAAAAAGGTTATGAAGGAAATTCCCGGCAAGGCATGCCACAAATGAAAGGCCTGAAAAAGCTAAAGTTGCTGGTCAGGCAACGAATTACCCAAAAAATATGGCAGACAATATATGAAAAACATGTGTTCTGCCATATTTTTATTCAGGGTATTAACTCTCAACGAACCTGAATTGCCCCTTTTGGTTCATTTATAACTTCTCCGAATCTCATCGTTTGCTTGATAGATATTTTCTATAAATAAGGTATGTTCAATAACTTATAACTATTTGTTTTATCTATTTAATTCATAAAGAATATTACTGAGAGAAAAACAGAAGGTCGTTATGACAATATACGCAATTATAACGTTTCATAGCACTCATTTTGCTTTAAAAGCTAAAAAGGTTTTGGAAAAAAGTGGAAAACCATTACTGATTATGGTTAGTACTGCAGAGTCACGGTATAATGTCATGAGATTTAGATTTATTGCATATTCTGGAACAGAAATCGATAATGGAAAAATTATTAAACATTGAGACGATATGTTTGACAATCAAAAGAATGTTCTTGATAATACAGCAGAAACCATGAAAATAGGAGGAACAATGACTGTTATATGGGCAAATGATAAAATCAGCAAGACAGAAATTCAGACCATCCAAATCAATCTTGGGAACAAGTGCAATCAGAGCTGTTGCCATTGCCATATAGTCGCTTCACCAAATGGTAAAAAGAATATGGAAGAATCTGTAGCACGAAAAATTCTCTCAAAGCTCTTGGATATCAATACCGGGGTTATAGAGTTTACAGGAGGAGCGCCGGAACTTAACCCGAATCTTGAGCTGTTTCTCTCCGAACTTGGAAGGCACGGCAGGCAAACAATGGTGAGAACGAATCTGACTGTACTTGATATTCCTGAATATTCTTTTTACATTGATTTATACAGGCGTTACAATGTGAAGATCATAGCTTCCCTTCCAAGCTGCTTTCAAGATATCACGGACCAACAGAGAGGCAAAGGGGTTTTCAATAAAAGTACAAAGGTCCTTCAGACACTGACCTCGATCGGATATGGATCCGGCGATTTGAGCATAGACCTCGTCTACAATCCCGACGGAATGTATCTGCCCCCTTCCGAGAAGGAATTAGAAAGGGATTACAGAAAGCTCCTGAAGGAGATGTACGGTATTACCTTCAACAGGCTCGTAACCATTACAAATACCCCTATAGGCGGTTTCAGGAGATACCTCCTGACCCAGAACAAATACGATGATTATATGAAAATGCTCGTGAATAATTTCAATCCCGAGACTTTGAATAGCATCATGTGCAGACGACTGCTCTCCATAGATTATAAGGGTTATGTATATGACTGCGACTTTAACCTTGCCCTCGGAATAAGGGTTAAGGGCTATGAAAACAAAAGATTTTGGGAGATAGACTTTGATAAATTCAATCCCGAGATAACCTGCGGCGAGCACTGCTATGCCTGTACCGTGAACCAGGGAAGCAGTTGCCACGGGGCATTGATAAAAGAGGATATGGAATTTGACGTGAAAGGGACAGTGAAGCACTATTATGGTTCCGAGTTAAAAAGCACATCGGATCTGAAGACTAACGCATGCTGCACGCCGGATTCACTTCCCTCTCATATCAAAGAAGTAATGCCATATATAGCTGAAGAAATCAAACAGCGATACTATGGCTGCGGTTCTCCTGTCCCGCTCGTACTCAGTGGTCTGAAGGTACTTGATATAGGATGCGGAACCGGAAGGGACTGCTATATTTTTTCAAAGATGGTGAGAGAAGAAGGTTTTGTCTCTGGGATTGATATGACCGAGAACCAGATTGAAGTTGCCAAGAAGTATCAGAATGAACAGGCTGCGAGATTTGGTTACACAAAGCCGAACACGGAGTTCATTCATGACTATATCGAAAACCTTGAAAAGCATTTTCCTGTGAACTCCCTTGACCTGATCGTATCAAATTGTGTAGTAAACCTCATTGAGAACAAAGACAACCTCATGCATCAGGTTTTCAGGATTCTGAAAGACGGTGGAGAGTTCTATTTTTCGGATATCTATGCCGACAGGAGAGCGCCGGATCATATCAGAAAGAACCCTGTTCTCTACGGTGAATGTCTGGGAGGGGCTCTTTACTGGAAGGATTTCGAGAGGATCGCGAGGAGGGCAGGGTTTACCGATCCACGGGTAGTCTCAAAAAGAGTCGTCGATATATCGAATGAAGAGATAATAAAACTTATAGGGAATATCTCTTTCTATTCCATAACCTACAGGCTATGGAAAATCGAGGGGCTTGAAGATGCCTGTGAAGATTACGGTCATGTCGCTATATACAGAGGAGGGATTCCGGAATCACCCTTTAAGTTGCCCCTCGACGGTGACCACGTCTTTGAAAAAGATAAGCCGGAAAGAGTCTGCGGCAATACAGCGCTCATGCTTTCTGAGACCAGGTTTTCTTCTTACACCGAGGTTATCGGAAGCTTCACACAGCACTTCGGGCTGTTCGGGAGTTGTGGTACACCAAAAAGTCAGGAGCAAAGTCAGGAGAATCAGGGAGGTTGCTCGTGTCGCTAAGAGAAGGGTGCTATGACAGAATAATGATTACCGCATATCAAGGAAAACGTTGAACTATATGAGGGAATTTGCAGGAGAAACAATCGGCACTTTTCTCTTGGTCTTTTTCGGGTGTGGTTCTGTTGCTGTAACGGTATTGTTTTCCGCTCATGTTGGTCTTTTTCAAGTTGCTGCTGTATGGGGGATCGGGGTAACACTCGCGATTTATGCTACGCGACATCTTTCCTGTGCTCATCTGAATCCTGCTGTGAGCATAGCCATGGTTGTGGGAGGACGCATGTCTATCAGAAAGCTTCCTGTCTATCTTGGGGCACAATTTTTCGGGGCTTTTGTAGCAGCAATAGTTCTCTATGCCCTGTTTTCAAGCTCCATAGCTCAATATGAAACGATCCACAATATTGTTCGGGGCATGACAGGGTCTCACAAGACCGCCATGATATTTGGCGAATTCTATCCAAACCCGGGAGCGGGTATCTCGGCATCTGTTTCTACTATTAACGCTTTCTTTGCTGAAGCAGTGGGGACCTTTGTTCTCATTTCTCTGATTTTTTCTCTAACCGAAGGGTGCAACGTCGGCAGACCTGACGATTCTCTGACGCCGCTCTTTATTGGACTGACCGTAACGGTAATCATATCCATCATTGCGCCTTTAACCCAGGCAGGTCTGAATCCGGCAAGAGACCTTTCGCCGCGGCTTTTTGCATATTTGGCAGGTTGGGGAAATGCAGCTTTTCCCGACAGTCATTATGGTTTGCTTACTGTATATGTATTTGGTCCAATCTCTGGCGGGATTCTATCATCATTGGTGTTCACGAAACTTATCAAGCCCCTTATGAATACTAAAGAAAAATCTAATTGTGACTGCCGTTGATATATTTAAATATTGCATATAATTCTTGATGATAAAAATCGTTTTTCATCGGTTCGCCTGGTGATTTTATTTGAATCAAGGTATTCGAGAAAAGGAAGAGCATATTTTCTTGAAGTTCCGAGTATCTCCCTGAATTCTGATACAAGCATTTCGGTTTTTCTGCTGGAAAAGTCTTTCAAAAGTTCAATCATCCTTTTATAAACAGAAGATGTTATATAAAATGAATCGTTTATCCTCATAAGGCTGCCTTCTTTGACCATGAGCTTCAATATTTCAGAGAGGTATTTTTGATCTGCTCGCAGGGATTGAGATAATTCTTCTACTGTTAAAGGCTGAAATCCGGCATTTCCGAGAATTTCAAACATAGTTGCTCTGAGAGTTTCGTCTTCTTTTGACAATGTGATATTAAAAGTAAGGAGTCTTACAATGTCTCTGTCAACAATTACGCCTTCATGTGCACTAATCATCTGGTCAAAAAGTTTCGGTTTAAGGTGACTGTGACTTCTGAGTTCTTCTTTCTGAATTCCAGGCTTCAAAGGATTTCTTTCGTGAAAATCCTGTAATAATTTTTTTACAATTTCTCGAAAAGAATCAAAAGTAGTTTTATGAATCAAGATGCTCTCAAACTGCTTAACAGTTCCTTCTTTTTTTAAAGATTCTATAGCTTCCTTTATAGATTCAAAATCTGCACTAACCCATCCCGCTATCAAAGATGCATTAATACCTTGTATCCCGGACCGTTTAACCTTCACTGATATTTTTTCAGTGAGTATCCCTGTTTCGAATATCTTCAGGTCTTCTATGCTTTTTTTATGACTCATTTTATGTGAAGAAGGATCGCAGACTTCACCCCCTCCAATTGTTTCTACAGGAGAGAACCTCCTGATAATATACCTGTCTCCAGACATGGCTATAATATGCTCCTGAAGCCTGAACTGGCAGTAGCAATTTTCACCTGCCTTGATCTCATTTCTGCCATAAAGCACCACTCTCGCCATAACCTCCGATGTGCCTACGTGGAGATGGATAAGGTCTCTGCTTTTCAATGGCGGCACATTTAAGAGTAATTCCAATTTTGCATCGATCATCTTAGTCGGGCTAAATCTTTCAGGCATTACAACACAATCGCCCCTCTTTAATTCATCTTTATCAACTCCCTGAAGATTCATCGCAACTCTCTGGCCTGCATACGCTGTCTTTATAGATTTGCCATGGCTGTGAAGCCCCCTGACTTTACTCTTGATGCCACTCGGCAGTATCTCCACAACATCTCCAACCGATATGCTTCCTGAGAAAGCCGTTCCTGTAATAATTGTTCCGAATCCCTTCAGTGTAAAAACCCTGTCAATTGGAAGTCTATACAGACCTTTTGCTGATTTCGGCTCCACTTTCAGCGCCGTTTCCCTGATCTTTTCCTTCAACAGGTCAATCTTAAAGAGTGTTTTTGATGAAACAGGCACGATTGCTGCTTTTTCAAGAAAAGTTCCTTTTACAAACAGTCGTATATCATCTTCAACAAGATCAAGCCAGTCTTTCTCAACAAGGTCGACCTTTGTAAGAGCAATAAGCCCTGATTTAATCTTGAGAAGGTTGCAGATATGAAGGTGTTCACGACTTTGAGGCATAATCGATTCATCTGCAGCAATAACAAAGAGAACAATATCTATTCCACCTGCGCCGGCGAGCATATTTCTGATGAGCCTCTCATGTCCGGGCACATCAACAATCCCGACAGTGAGTCCGTTGGGATATAGAAGGTCTGCAAAGCCGAGATCAATAGTCATACCACGATCTTTTTCTTCCTTAAGCCTGTCAGGATCGATACCTGTCAAAGCCTTTACAAGAGCGCTCTTCCCGTGGTCGATATGTCCTGCTGTACCAAGAATTACATATTGCATATTCTTGAGAATAGTGAGATAATTTACTGGAGAGGGGTAGTGGGAGTTGAACCCACCTTAATCCTGTACGGATAATTCACTGGTTTTGCAGACCAGGCGGGGCCCCGCCCCGTTACCCCTCAAATATAATTATATATTGATATTATGAATATATCTAATTGATATTGTCTATATGTTGATTTTTATGCATAAGAACAATATATAAGTGGGAGAAAGAATATTAGTTAGAAAGATGTTTTTTTATTAATTTTTCAGCTTTTTCCAGAGCAATTTCTTTAAAAAATCTTTTTATAGCTTTTTCGTTCAAGATCACACTGCCGTTGAATTCCTGATAATTTTTACTGAGAACACATTCAAGCTGTTGATCGCCTTCGTCCCATTGTTGGCCTACGATTGACTCTACCTCTTTTCCTGACTCTATATTTCTTATCGGAAGAAAGAGTTCTATATCGAATCTCTTCAGGAGATTTATGTAGGCATCTAATGAAATCCCTATTTGATTAATTTTGATCTTGCCGTCATGAGATTCTCTTTCTCCCCCTATTATCAGCTTACAATGCAACTTCCTTGCAATGGGAATCCGTATTGCATGAAAGTAGAGGTGGCAACCTAAACAGGGAGAATAAAATTCAAGTATTTTGAAAAGATGGGATATATATCTTCCGCACAATGTCCACCAGAGCTTTGGAGAACCTAAGATAACCGGTGCATATACTTTTATATTCTTTTTTTGTAATCTATCTTTCAATTCCTTTATCTTTTCAAAAGGTATATCCCAGTTGCCATATTCTGTTCCGGTATATGCTATTGTAGGCATGATTGCTTGAATATGTCGTAATTCACACGCCTGAATAACAGCAGCAATACTGTCCCTTCCGGCTATTTCAGCTATAGCTAAATCCGCAATTTCTCTGATTTCATTAACTCTTGATTCCGGGAGCATCCATTCAGGGAAATCTGACATTAGCTCCGGTTTATTGCTTAAAATCTCAAGATATCTTTTTTCCATATTTTTTATAATTTCAATGGTTTGTAATTGCCGGGATAATAAGGCTGATCAAGCGGCGTATCCATGAGTCCCTGCATCTTGGCCCTGTCAAGAAAATTAAGAATCATACACATCAGTTCCCTTCCCTTAAGCACACCCAATGATCCTTTGGCACAGGCTATCTCATTGAAATACCCGACCTCATCCCTTCTCACGTATTTACCAACCATTGCAAGAGGCACTGTTTCGCCGGTATGTATCATAGTTCCGGAACTTGCGGTTGAATGGTCTGCAGTAACAACAAGTAAAATTTCTTTGTCCGCTATTATTTCGTTGACTGCAACAGACATAGCGCGATCAACAGCTTCAATAACTTCTTTTTTATACCTTGGGTTCTTTGTGTGTCCGGCCTCGTCAGGCATCTTTGTATGTACATGGATAAAATCATAATCGCGTGCATCCTTTGCATATCGTAGGCGGTATTTTAAATCTTCCTCAACATTGCCGGTATCTTTAACTTTTGTCGTGTCCATTCCAAGCTCTTCACAGAGCCCCCAATAAATAGCGCCTGAAGAGATTGATAACCCTCTCATTCCCCACTTTTCGATGAAGGGTGTCAACTGCCTTCTTTTACCCGCCCTTTGTGTAACAAGGGCATTCACCGGGGGGAGATTATGTGATATGCGGCTCTTGTTTATCTGATGATTGGAAAGTGTTTGATGGCACCAGATAAGGTAATTATTCAAAGCCGCTGCTGTCTTTTTGGAGGACAGAGATGTTCTCTTCTGAAACGTCGGCAAAATCTCCATTACAGGTCTGCCTTCATAAATCGGATCTGAGTCACTAATCGCAGCTGTTACATTACCGCTGAGAATAAGGAACCCGTCAATGCTATTGGCCGATATCAACTGAATTTTAATTTTATCTGTCTCGAAAGATTCTATAGATGTCTTCAGTTCCATAGACTCCTTATACGGGATATCAGGACGACCCCACGTCAGAATAAGATTATTACTCTTATGATCAACACTGCATAAATGACACAGGATGGCAACATCCTTTTCACTCACAAGAATACCTTTTCCCTTTGCCTCGATATAGCCTCTTCCTGGGAATTCTTCCAGTTCATATCCAAAGATTATAAAATGAGCTGTTTCGCTCGACATGGGAATTCCTTGCAGCATGGTATGAAATAAACCGTTCATCCCTAAAGAAGAGAGGTAATCAAGATTAGGCGTATAGGCTTCATGAAGAGGTGTTTTACCTCCGAAACATTCCTGACCCCGATCTCCGATTCCATCTAAAATTACTAAAATACATCGCATAAATATTTATACCAGATAATACCTTAATTCATCTAATAGATATAATATATGCTTAATTAGGTGTATATTGATAATCTCTATTTGACACAAATATCAAACGGACATAATATTTAAGTATGATTATTGATATGCACGTCCATACTCGTTTTTCACCCTGCAGCGTTATCAGGATAAAGAATCTGCTTGCACGGGCTCGCGAAACCGGCATCGATGGAGTATGTATAACTGACCATGATACAATAGCCTCGAAGCATGAATTTGAAAAACTGTCCGATACATATGGAATCTGTTTCATAATAGGGATGGAATATACTACAACCAAAGGTGATTTTCTTGTATTTGGAACTTTGGAAAATATCCCCCGGCATATGGGAATAAATAGTCTTATCCAATGGGCGCAAAAGGAAAACGCTGTCGTAATTCCCGCCCATCCTTTCCGCAAAAGCAGGCCTGTTCATCTTCCTATCTTGAGATCTTTTAACATTATTGAATGTCTGAACGGAAGGAACCATGATTTCGAAAACGAGGCATGCTTGCAATGGATAAAAGAACATGGTAACGGCGTAAAAAATATCGGCGGAAGCGATGCCCATAGCCTTGATGAGATAGGCAGAATAGTAACTGTTTTCGAAAATAATATTTACAGCGTTGAAGCATTAATCAGCGAATTGAAATATGGCAAATATGCCCCTATGCAAAGATATGATTAATTGATTCTCTCAGCTTTATCTGCTGTTGCCCCTCAAAATACAAATTATATTAAAGACACCTTATACTCTCAGTGTTGCGATAAGCCTTTTTGGTTTGAGAAGCAGGTCAATTGCGTCTATTGGTGATTTAATAAATATCGTTGAAGCTTGAAGCGCATTAACCGAACATCCCTCTTTCAGACAGACAACAATGCCTACTCCTGCCTTTTTAAGCATTCGGGCGTCATTATTTCCATTACCTAAAGCAACAACTTTCTCCGCACCGAGATCTAATACATATTGTTCCTTCTGAAATATATGCCTCTCTCCTTCAAGAATTTGCAGCGTACAGTTTACACCCTTGAGTTCCTGTTGTGCACGGCCGAAGGTGTCTGAGGTTAATACATGTATCTTGAGTTTTTCTGAAAGCTCATTGAGTTTTTCAATCACTCCAGGCAACACCTTACCATCCTCAGAAAGTGTGCCTGAGAAATCGGTTACAAAGTGTTCGAGTTCGAGGAATCCAAACCCTGGGATATCAAGCTTAACCATAATTTCCCCTGAATTATTTTACCAGTATTATAGCTAATATTTATATTTGATTGACAGTCAAAGTCTCATTGACTAAGGTTGGTTGTTTTTGTTAACGTAAGAAATTAATCTTAGTGTTCAGGAGCATATATGCCAAAAAAACAGATTATGAAGGCCAAGCAGACAAAGGCTAAACAGACCGTGAAAGCAACCAAAAAAACAAGGGTTGAAAAGCAATCTATGATAACAAAAAAATTAAAATCTAATTCTAAACCAATTACTGCAACAAAAACCGCAGCAAAAAAACCGGCGGGAAAAACGACAAATATAACAGCAAGGGATAAAAAATTGCAGGAGATAAAGAAGAATCTTTTATCTCAAAGAAAGGACCTTTTAATCGGGGCTATTGAGGCGCTGAACGAACTCCCCGGTCAAACTGTCTTCCCTGACCTCGGTGACCAGGCAACAGCCGAGATCGACAGGAATTTCATGCTGAGGTTAAAGGGCAGGGAACGTAAGCTACTGAAAAAGATTGAAGATGCCATAGAAAGAATAAATCAGGGTGTATTCGGCATATGCGACAAATGCGGAGAGGAAATAAACATAAAAAGACTTGAAGCAAGACCTGTTACAACCATGTGCATAGAATGCAAGACGTTACAGGAAGAGGAAGAGAAGCTTAGAGAAAGGTAAAACCATTCAATTTTATATGAAAAAGCTATCCCCTTATTTTCAGGCCGTATTTATCTCTTAAAGCATCCCCAAGTATATTGAAACAAAAAGCCGTAAGCGCAATCATAATCCCGGGATAAAAAACCATCCACGGAGCAGACGAGATATAAGCCCTGTTTGCATTGATCATGGAACCCCATGTTGCTGTCGGGGGCTGAACGCCTAATCCTAAAAAACTCAACGCTGCTTCCGTCAATATATACCCGCCCATTTTCATCCCCGTTATTACAAGCAGAAGCGGTATGCATTGAGGCATTAGGTGTACAAGCTGTATCGAATTTTCCGCCAAAATATCCCGAGCAGATCCCGACAATGAGCCCTATCACCATTGATAAGACTGCAGCAGCTATTGCCGTACACATTGAGATCCTGCCTCCATACAGTATCCTTGCGAGCATATCCCTTCCATTAGCATCCGTGCCTAAAGGATGTTTAAGACTCGGGGATTCCTTGAGACTGTCAAGGTCTATAATGTCAGGATCATATGGTGTTATAAAAGGTATCTTTTTTTATTGCAGAAGCAAACCCAAAGAACAAACCTACAGGAATCGCTATTATCATGGCTCCGAATGCAAGTCTTAGGGTGTTGGGAAATTTCAGAACAAGGTCATCAAATACTTTTCTGTTTGTATAATACGAACGCCCGAATTCTCCCTCAAGGAGGAGTTTTACATAGCCCATATACTGTATCAGAATATTTTTATCGGTACCAAGTTCTCTTCGTATCTTCTCGATAACCTCCGGCTGCGCACGTTCCCCGACCATGCTTAATACAGGATCACCCGGCAACGCCTTTGTGAGCGTAAAAGTCAGCAGTGTAATGCCGAAGAGGAGGGGGATAAGGAGAAGAAGCTTTTTGATCAGATAGGATGTAATATGCACTCCTCAATAATTAACTGCCTGCATTTTTATTTCCCAAACTTACTATTCTCTGACTTCATAAACCTTCAACACCTCGTCACCATAGTGATTGATAACTTTCACGGCGATTTTGCCTTTTGAGGGCATTGGGAAGGGTCTGCTTTTGGTGGAGTAGAGTGTTGACCATGCTGATTCGTCTATTTCTGCACGGAGGGCTTTTTTGAGCTTTTCATATGGTTCGT
>VGWX01000014.1 GCA_016873615.1 Nitrospira sp.
CCACGCCCGCCTTATCTTCATCCGGTTTAACAACAAACCCGCCGATACAGAAGGGCGGGGATACCCCGCCCCTACTTCCCAAAATATTGCTCGTAATTTCCGGATTGTACAACAATCTTTGCTTCAGGAAGAGAGTCTCGGATGGCCACATTATGAGACTCAGCAATAGTTTGAACGGAAATAATCATTTCCCATCACGTGTCAAGAATGCGCATAAGCAGGGGAAGCTGTGCTTCCTGAAAGATTCGTGATAAGACATCAGGTATAAAATGGAGAAGCCTACAAAAAAATAAATAGAGCCATTTTAAGGGCTCAACTTGATTGGACAACCTCTCTGTGCCGGCAATGTCAACTTCTGCCTTTGCCTCAGCAGGATGACCAAATACCCTTATATGGCTCCAGAATAACTTGCGATCTCAGTCCCGGGATACCTTGAGCTATTTCGTCTAAGTGGGTGCTTCGGTAAATGCCTTTAGGTTTCCTCCTCGCTGCTGGAGGCTTACTCACCGGCATCTAACTCCTGCTTCCCCTACTACGTTTGATCCTCAGGTCTAATCCCGTCCTGAGTATCGCAATTTCTTTTCTTGATTTTAATTCTACTCTCTTATGAATATATTTCAAGAAACAATTAGCTTAGCATTGAGGATATCTGAGTCATTTTAGGCTTCTAAGACCTTATTATTTACTATTTTTAATCATAAGCACCTATTATCGATATTTTTCACAATTTACAATTAAACATTCCTTGCAATAAATGTGAAGCCCGAATAATCTTGAGAAAAAAATCCTTAAACTGTCCTTCTGTCTATAATGAAAATGATCTTCTTTTCCCCCTGATTTGTTGCTATACTTTTAAACAGATGTAACCCCTGAGTAACGTATATTTATTGTTGTCAGGCTTATGCTATGTCAATTATAAAATGAACCCTATTATAATTACGCAGGAAAAAATAACGGAGGTGGCTGTGAGGTACAAGGCATTGTTATTATTATTTGCTGTCTTTGTTTTATCACCCTATTTCCATACTTCCCTCTCTGCAGAAAAGGCCGCTCAGATCGATATGTTCTCGCCGCAGGGTGGGGTCAAAGATGTACGGCAGGTCAGTGTGCGGTTTTCCGAACAGACGGTTCCATTCGGAGACCCGCGTCTTGCTGAACCATTTGATATCAAATGTCCGGCAAAGGGAAAGGGGCGATGGCTGGATGGAAAAAACTGGGTCTATGATTTTGAAAAACACCTCCCGGCTGGGGTAATCTGTGAATTTATTCTGAAGCCGGATTTGAAGACCCTTTCAGGAAAACAGATAACAGGGTTGAAACAATTTTCATTTTCTACAGGCGGACCGGCTATAAAAGAATCTGTTCCCTATGAAGGGTCTGAATACATAGATGAAGACCAGGCATTCATCCTTATGCTCGATGCAGAACCTTCTGAAGAATCAGTCCTGTCAAATGCTTCATGCGCCATCGAAGGGATAAACGAGCGGGTCGGAATAAGGATCCTCAAAGGCGGGGAAAGGGAGAAGATACTGAAGGTCCACCGTGACGTCCGTTATAAAGATACGCCCGGATTGATACTGCAATGCAGGCAGAAATTTCCGGAAAGCGCAAAAGTCAGCCTTATTTGGGGCAAAGGTATAAAGTCCCTTAGCGGTGTTGAAACAACTGAGGATCAGACGCTCCATTTCAAAACACGTCTGCCCTTCACAGCCACATTTCGGTGTGCGAAAGAGAATCCGAATGCCGGTTGCATCCCCCTGCTTCCTATGCGCCTTAATTTCTCAGCGCCGGTCCCAGTGAAATATGCAGAAAAGATTGTTCTCAAAGGACCTGATAATAAGGTCTATAAGCCTGACAAACCATACGAGGAAAATGCAGAAATCATATATTCACTGTCCTTTGCAGGCCCGTTCCCTGAGAATACTTCTTTTAGCATTGAAGTTCCGGGAAATATGCAGGATGAAGCAGGAAGGGTTCCGGAAAACAGGGAGAAGTTCCCTCTTACGGTTAAAACAGATGCTTATCCGCCGCTTGCCAAATTTTCAGCCCGCTTCGGAATCATTGAGCTTGCAGGCAATGCTGCGCTTCCGGTGACCCTCAGAAACCTTGAGCCTGAGGTCAAATCCAGGATGCTGAAGATTGATGACAGTGAAAATGGCGACGAAGTGAATGCAAAGGGATATGCCGGCGGGGTGAAGGCCAGGATTCATAAGGCCCAAAAAAATATAGAAGAAGAGATTATCGAATGGATGAAAAAACTTGCCTCAGCAGAAAGGGAAGCCTCAATTTTCAGTAATAAGGATGACAGGAAAGAAATTTCAATTCCAAAACCGGAGGGCTCAAAGGCATTTGAGGTTATCGGGATCCCTCTGAAAGACGCCGGGTTCTATGTTGTCGAGCTTGAGAGCGCGATACTTGGAGCCTCTTTGCTTAATAAACAAAAGCTCATGTATGTTCCTGCAGCAACTTTGGTCACAAACCTCTCGGCTCATTTTAAATGGGGGAGGGAATCATCTTTGGTCTGGGTGACAACGCTTGATAAGGCAGAGCCGGTGAAAGACGCCTCTCTATCAATCAGGGATTGTAAAGGCAAGGAGATATGGAGCGGGAAGACTAATGAAGGCGGCATCGCAAAGATAGATTTTCATCTGCCATCAGATCAGGAGCTGCCTCAATGCCCTGTGAATGTAAATTATTCAGAGTCTTCAAATGTACTTTCAGGCATAGGCAGGGGACTGTTTGTCTTCGCAAGGAATTCTGATGATATTACATTTGTGCATTCATCATGGGATAACGGGATCGAGCCGTGGAGGTTTAACCTCCCGCCTGCTTCGTATCAGGGGCCGATAAGCGCGCATACCATATTAGACAGGACGCTTTTGAGGGCAGGTGAGACTGTCAATATGAAGCATTTGGTCAGAAAGCGGACCATGTCCGGCTTCTCAATGTTGCAGGATTCAGAATTGCCCAAAGCTATTTTGATTCAGCATAGCGGAAGCAATCAGAGATACGAATTCCCTTTGGTATGGGATTCAAAAGATATAGCAGAGACAACGTGGGAGATACCTCCGGACGCCAGGCTCGGCAATTATGAGGTCACCCTCCTGAAGAAGGCAACGGAAAACCCCCGATCACGGACTGATGCGGGTGGGACGGAAGAATATTCTTATGCTGATGGCTGGATGTCTGGCTCGTTCAGAGTTGAAGAATTCAGAGCGCCTCTCATGAGGGCTGTAATACAGCCGGTACAGGATACATTGATTAATGCATCTGAGGCTGATGTCGACCTTTCAGTTGCGTATCTGTCGGGCGGAGGCGCGGGCAATGCCCCGGTTAAATTGAGAAGCCGGCTACAGCCTAAATATGTAAATTTTGATGATTATGAAGACTTTGTCTTTGCAAACGGCACTGTTAAAGAGGGGACAGTCCGGAGATCCGACTACGAAGAAAATGATGAAGAGCCGGTAAGGAAAAAGCCGGCAATTCAGACGCATGAGCTTAAACTTGATAAGTCCGGAACAGGCAGGGTGAAGATAACAAAATTGCCTGCGGTATCGTCTCCACAGACGCTCTCCACAGAACTTGAATTCAGGGACCCGAATGGCCAGGTTCAAACCGTTTCCCAAAAAATACCTCTCTGGCCTTCAAAACTGATCCTTGGGATAAAGCCTGATTCCTGGGCAGCTTCAAAGGAAATATTCAGATTCCATGTGGCTGTACTTGATCTGAAAGGCAGACCAATGCCGGATAAATCAGTAAAGGTGGATCTGTTCCGGAAAAAATACTATTCCCACAGGAAAAGGCTCATAGGAGGCTTTTACTCCTATGAACACGTGACCGAGATAAAGCGTGTTGGCCGCATTTGCGAGGGGCAGACAGATTCAAGAGGTCTGCTCATATGCGAGACTCAATCTCCTGTCTCCGGTAATCTGATTCTTCAGGCAGAAGCTCAAGATGATTCAGGAAATAAGACTGCTGCATACAGAGATGTATGGGTTGCCGGCAAAGGAGAATGGTGGTTTGATGTGTCTGACAATGACAGGATTGATCTCCTTCCTGAGAAAAAGAGATACGAACCTGGAGAGACTGCCAAATTCCAGGTCAGGATGCCGTTCAGAGAGGCGACAGCCCTTGTCACTGTAGAAAGAGAAGGGATTATCGAGACATTCATTCAGAGATTATCCGGGAAGTCAGCGTCAATAGAGATCCCTGTTCAGGGGTCATATGCGCCGAATGTTTTTGTCTCAGCCCTTGTTGTGCGCGGCCGCGCAGGCGACATACAGCCTGCTGCAACAGTTGACCTCGGAAGGCCTTCGTACAAGATCGGCATCGCAGAGATCAGTGTCGGGTGGAAGAGGCATGAGCTTAAGGTGAATTTGTCCTCTGATAAAGGTGTATACAGGATCCGGGATAAGGCAAATATCCATATAAAAGTCACAAGGGCAGATGGAAAGGCCCTGCCGGCAGGGAGCGAGGCTGCAATTGCTGCTGTTGATGAGGGGCTTCTTGAACTGATGCCGAACAGCAGCCTCAAACTCCTCAATGCAATGATGGGAAGAAGGGGTTATGAAATACTTACCTCAACTGCCCAAATGCAGGTTGTCGGAAAAAGGCATTACGGCCTGAAGGCATTGCCGCATGGCGGCGGCGGCGGGAAACAGATAACAAGGGAATTATTCGATACCCTTCTATTATGGAAGGCGCGCCTCCCTCTCAATGAAAAAGGCGAAGCATCAATAGAAATACCGCTCAATGACTCATTAACCTCATTCAGAATTGTGGCTGTTGCAAACGGAGGAGCAGACCTTTTTGGTTCAGGAGAAACAAGCATAAGGACAACCCAGGATTTGATAATCCTCTCCGGAATCCCGCCGCTGGTGCGGGAGGGCGATGCCTTTAAGGCTACCTTTACCATCAGAAATGCGTCTGACAGAAAGATGGACCTGGAGGTAAAAGCAAATATTGATGGTATTCCCGGGAAGACAGAACCAGAAACAGTGAACGAATCCCTTTCAGCAGGTGAGGCAAAGGATATCAGTTGGGAGATTCATGTCCCTCAAGGGGTCGATCATCTGAATTACGAAATAACAGCAAAGGAAATGCCCCTTCTATCCCCCACTTTGGAAAAGGGGGGCAAGAGGGGATTTGACCAGGCTCAGGACAGCATTAAAGTCAGCCAGAAGGTTATAGAAGCCGTGCCAATAAAAACATTCCAGGCAACAATTACGCAGATTGAAAACAGTTTTAACATGAAAGCAGAAAAGCCTGAAGATGCATTGTCTGGTAAGGGCGGGATAAGTGTTTCATTCAGGCCGGGGCTTTCAGGCGGACTGGATGGTGTTATACGGTTTATGAAAGAGTATCCATACGCCTGTATGGAGCAGAAGGTTTCAAGGGCGGTTAGCCTGCGGGATGAAACCCTATGGAAAAATCTTATTTCAGAACTTCCTTCTTATCTTGATTCAGACGGGCTCGTAAAATATTTCCCGTCATCAGGCCGCGGAAGTGATACGCTTACTGCCTATATCCTCTCTATTTCAGACGAGGCCGGATGGAAAGTCCCTGAACATATAAAAGACCAGATGGCGACTGGTTTAAAGGGGTTTATTGAAGGAAGGGTCAACAGATATTCATTGCTTCCAACAGCAGACCTGTCCATAAGAAAAATGGCTGCATTAGAGGCCTTGTCCAGGAGCGGAAAGGCAGAGTCAAGTCTCCTTGGCTCGATATCAATAGAACCGAATCTCTGGCCAACGTCTGCTGTCATAGACTGGATAAATGTGCTTCTGAGGATGAAGGGGATACCTGACCAAGAGAGGAAGTTGAAGGAATCCGAACAGATAATCAGGTCAAGGCTGAACTTTCAGGGAACAACAATGGGTTTTTCGACAGAGCGCACAGATTATCTCTGGTGGCTGATGGTTTCTGCAGACCTCAATGCTGTGAAGAGTATTCTTGCGCTGTTGAGTTTTGAAACCTGGAAAGAAGATATGCCGCGGCTTGTGAGAGGAACATTAGGCCGTCAATACAAAGGAGCATGGAATACAACGATCGCAAATGCCTGGGGAGTTCTTGCTATGGAGAAATTCTCGCGGAAGTTTGAAAATATTCCAATAACAGGGATAACAGCGGCTTCACTTGATAAAAAGACTATTGATACTGACTGGGCAAAGACTCCTGATGGAAGGAGCATGATGTTTGACTGGCCAAAGGCAAAAGAAGACCTTGCCATTACTCACAATGGAACCGGAAACCCCTGGGCAATAATCCAGGGCCTTGCATCGATTCCTCTTAAAGAATCTCTCTCAAGCGGATACAGGATTAAAAAGACGCTTATCCCTGTAGAACAAAAGGAGAAGGGGAAATGGAGCAAGGGTGATGTAGTAAAAGTCCATCTTGATCTTGAGGCGCAATCTGATATGACGTGGGTTGTAGTAAATGACCCTGTTCCCGGAGGGGCAAATATCTTGGGAACAGGGCTGGGAAGGGATTCACAGATTCTGACGAGGGATGAAGAAAGTAAGGGATGGGTCTGGCCTGCATTTGAAGAACGCTCATTCGGGGCGTTCAGGGCATATTATGAATTTGTGCCAAAAGGGAAATGGACAGTTGAATATACATTAAGATTAAACAACGAAGGCATATTCATTCTCCCGGCTACAAGGGTTGAGGCGCTCTATGCTCCGGAGATGCTGGGTGAAATGCCGAATGAAAAAATAGAGATAAGACCGTAAGCCTCATAAATCATGTGCTTGATATAACTACAAGGAGGATGAAATGAAAATCGGTATCCTAATTTCAACAGGTGACGCAGAGACAATCTGGAATGCTTTTCGTTTTGCAAATCTCTGTCTAAACACAAACGTGAACGACGAAGTATCGATATTTATGCACGCAAAAGCCGTGGAATATGAGAATTGTGACTCGGAGAAATTCAAAATAAAGGAGCTGGCGAAAGCATTTGTCCTGAGCGACGGCAAACTGCTTGCATGCGGCAAGTGTCTTGGCTTCAGGGGACTGGAAGAGAATAACGTCTGCCGTAAGGGTAGCCAGAAAGACCTCTACGAAATGGTTATGACAAGCGATAAACTTGTCTGTTTCTAAGTTGTAAAGATGAGCAAAAAGACCGGGGAATCATAAAATGAAAGCGTTATTTACCATTTTAATATTTCTTGCTCTTGTATCAAATGCTTATTCCCTGCCTTCTTTTCAGGAAGTAAAAGACTCTTACAGAAAATCGGATGCGGTTTTATTGGACAGGCATGGAAAGATCATCCATGAACTCAGGGTAGATCCAAAATTCAGACGGCTTGACTGGACATCTATTGAAGATATTTCTCCGGCTCTCATAAAGGCAGTTGTTCTTTCTGAGGACAAAAGATTTTATGAGCACCATGGCGTTGACTGGCTTGCTGTCAGTTCAGCATTTATAGAAAACCTTTTTAGAAAACAGTCGCGCGGGGCAAGCACAATAACGATGCAGCTTGCATCGATGCTCGATGAAAGTCTGAAACCAAAAGGTTCGAAGAGGACAATAGGACAGAAGTGGGATCAGATGGAAGCTGCAAAAAAACTGGAAGAGACATGGTCGAAAAAAGAGATACTTGAAGCATATCAGAACCTTCTTGCTTTCCGTGGTGAATTGCAGGGGGTTTCTGCTGCATCAAGAGGGCTTTTTGATAAAGAGCCGGCCGGGCTGAATGAATCAGAATCCCTTATACTGGCATCTCTTATAAGGTCGCCAAATGCCACTATCGAAAAGGTAGGCAGCAGGGCATGCAGCCTTGGCAGTTCTTTGAATTCATCTGTTAAATGCGAAGATATCAGGGCGCTTGCTGAAAGGACTCTGACCAATAAATATTCAATCAAGCAGAGAACAGCGCTCGCACCTCATGTGGCATATCAGTTGTTAATGAATATCGATAGCAAACCTTATGGAATTGCTAAACAAGACGGTAATCCCCCCATCCCCCCCTTTAGCAAAGGGGTGATAGGGGGATTTGGCGAAAACAGTCAAAAGGAAATTGAGGTTTCAACAACACTCGACAGGGATCTCCAGAGCTATGCCGCTGATGTTTTAAAACATCATATATTGTCTGTCAGGCATCAGAATGTGAACGACGGAGCTGTCCTGATCGTCGAAAACAAGACAGGAGATGTCCTTTCATATGTCGGCAGTATAGGTGACGAATCAAGCGCACGCTATGTTGACGGAATAAGGGCAAAAAGACAGGCAGGTTCAACGCTCAAGCCGTTCTTATATGCGCTTGCACTTGAAAAACAGGTTCTGACGCCGGCATCAATATTAAGCGACAGCCCTGTCGACATTTCCACCGGCCTTGGTGTTTATAAACCTGAGAATTATGAGAATGATTTCAAGGGTATGATTTCCGTGCGTACGGCGCTTGCCTCTTCACTGAATATTCCTGCTGTCAGAACTCTTTCCCTTACCGGCATAGACCCCTTTATCCAGAAACTCAAACTCCTGGGGTTTAGCCAGTTGAAGAGTGATGATTACTACGGGTTTTCTGTTGCCCTGGGTTCGGCTGATGTCAGTCTATGGGAACTGGTTAATGCATATCGCACCTTGGCCAATAATGGTTTCAGGAATGATTTAAGGCTGAGATTTGAAGATGCTGATGGAGTCATAAGTAAGACCTCACGATCGTCATTCACGCAAGCGGAGCGCGTCGGGAATCCTTCTGAAAACAAAGAAAGATTCCGGACAAGCCGGAATGACAAACCGGCGACTGAATATGGCCTTACTTATGAACTCATTAGTAAGGATGCAAAGAGTACCCGTGTATTTTCTGAAGAAGCGGTGTTCCTCATATCAGATATACTCTCAGACAGAGAAGCACGAAGCTATACATTCAGTCTTGAAAATCCGCTTTCCACAAAATACTGGAGCGCTGTAAAAACAGGGACGAGCAAGGATATGAGAGATAACTGGTGCATCGGATATTCAGACAAATATACCGTAGGGGTATGGGTCGGCAATTTCTCAGGCGCTGCTATGTGGAATGTAAGCGGTATTACAGGCGCTGCACCTGTCTGGCTTGAGATTATGAACTATCTCCATCAGAGAAATCCGGTTATGCCGCCTAATCCCCCTTCAGGAGTTTTTGCAAAGAGGATAGAGTTTCAGAACAACATAGAACCTGCAAGGGTTGAATGGTTTATACAGAATACCGGACCGGCAATTGCAATCTCGGATGAAACAATAATTACCCTTAATACAGCACATGATTTCCCTCATATTCTCTATCCATCTGATGGGACAACAATCGCTTTAGACCCTGATATCCCGGTCGAAAATCAATATATATTTTTTGAGGCTGAGACCTCTCACAACGACCTTGATTGGATTCTGAATGGACAGAGTATAAGCAAGACATTCCAGGCGGCGCTTTCATGGAAGCTTAAGCAAGGCAAATATCTGTTATCTCTTATAGATAAAAAAAAACGTGTTATCGACTCTGTAGTGTTCCAGGTGAGAGGCGCTGCTCATTCCTCTGAATGACGTCCAATCAAAAGACAATCTCCTTTTTTTTATGTTAGAATTATTTTAAAAATGAGTAAATATCAATGATAAATTGCAGTCAAAAAAGAGAGAAGGGGGGAATATGATAGCAATACTTGTTATCCTTGGAATTTTGCTGGCGGTTGTTATTTTTGGTATAGCTATTTATAACAAGCTCGTCAGGTTACGGAATACGGTAAAATCCTCATGGTCGGATATCGATGTCCAGCTCAAAAAGAGATATGACCTTGTCCCGAATCTTGTCGAGACGGTCAAAGGCTATGCCGCACACGAAAAATCCACATTTGAAAATGTTACAAAGGCAAGGTCGATGGCCATGCATGCAACAACTCCTGCTGATAAGGCAAAGGCAGAAAACATGTTCATGGAGACCCTGAAAAGTTTGTTTGCCATTGCTGAGGCATATCCTGAACTGAAGGCAAATGCAAATTTCACGCAGCTTCAGACACAACTAAAAGAACTGGAAGACAGCATCGAGTATGCAAGACGTTATTACAATGCTGTTGTCCGCGATTTCAATATCGTCATAGAATCATTCCCGTCAAATATCGTTGCGTCATCATTCGGTTTCAAACAGGAGGAATTCTTTGAACTCGAAGCGCCTGAAGTTGAGAAAAAACCGCCAAAGGTCAGTTTTTCATAACGATGCAGGATAAAAGAAAAATCCCCCCACGCCCCCCTTTCGTAAAGGGGGGGAAAGGGGGGATTACAAAATCATGTATCTTTTATCTTGCATCATGCATCATCTTCTTAATATTGCCCTTGCTTTCCACATCTGCATCAGCCCAGGATTTCACGATCAAAAAATACCATTCCGATATAACCATCAGCGAAGATTCCTCTTTCATGGTAAAAGAGATTATAGATGTTGAATTCCATAGAATGAAGCACGGTATTTACAGGGAAATCCCTTATAAGTATGCTGATGATTTCGGCAAGACCATTAAAACTCCTTTAAAAGTAATATCTGTTACCGATGTATTAGGAAAGGGATGGAAATACAGTGTAAGCAAGAAAGGAAACATTGTATATATAAGGATCGGAGACCCGGATAAACATGTGGATGGGAATCAGACATATGTAATCACTTATGAAGTTGAAAACGCCCTGCTTTATTTCAATGACCATGACGAGCTTTACTGGAATGTGACAGGGAATGAATGGAAAGCGGATATAAGGGAGGTGTCTGCTGCAGTAACGCTAACTTCAAAGGACAAGAGCGCTATTCTCTGGGCAGCCTGTTATACCGGCGTCCGCGGGTCGAGGAGTTCCGACTGCAGATTTGAGACATCAAACAATATAGGGGAGTTTTCTGCCAGGAAAAGGCTGAACATAGGCGAGGGACTGACAATTGCATTTGGGTGGGATAAAGGGCTTGTTTCGCCTCCATCGGAATGGAAGAGGTTTTTGTGGTTTATTGATATCAGGGAGAACTGGATTTTTATCATGCCTTTTTTCTCGCTGATAATCATGATAAATATCTGGCGCTTAAAGGGAAGAGATCCCAGGGTCAGGGAGGCTGTTACTGTAAGGTATGAACCTCCGAAATATAACAATCTGGCGCTGACGCCCGGCGAGGTTGGAACACTTATTGATGAAAAACTTGATTCGAGGGATATTACTTCCACTATTGTCGGTCTGGCGGTTAAGGGTTATATAAAGATAGAAGAATCAAAGACAGAAGGGTTGATATTCGATTCCACAGATTTTTACCTCGCAAACGTTAAAGCGCCGGATGATAACCTGAGCCCTTTTGAGACAATTCTCATGAGCAAGATATTTACGACAGAAATGCCTGGAAGAATGGTCTCTGATATGAAGAATCAGTTTTACAGGGAGCTGGATTTATTGAAAAAGACCCTGTACGGAGAATTGATCAGTAAAAGGTATTTTCTTGTCAGTCCTGAAAAAATAAGATCTGTCTATATAACAGCAGGGATTTTTCTTGCAGTGGTCTGCAGTATTGTTTTTGCGTTGCTTGTATCACCCGGGAAAGGCGTCGTTGCAGGCATTTTAGCAGGCCTTCCCGTGCTTGCCTTTTCAAAGGCCATGCCTGCAAAGACACGGACAGGCGCCTCGGTATATATGGATATCCTTGGCTTTCAGGAATTCATGGAACGTGCGGAAAAAGATCAGCTTGAACGTATGCGGGATAAAGATCTATTTTCAAGGTTCCTGCCTTATGCAATTGCCCTTGACGTTGTGGATAACTGGGCAAAGGCATTTGAAGGCATTTATCAGGAACAGCCTCAATGGTATGGTTCACACGCTGGTTTCAGGACATTCAATCCATATCATTTTTCACGCTCCATAAGCTCAGCGACCTCGAGCCTTGCCTCGGCAATGTATTCTGCTCCAAGGAGCAGCGGCGTCAGCGGCGGAGGCGGTGGTTTTGGGGGAGGAGGCTCTTCAGGCGGAGGATTCGGCGGCGGCGGCGGCGGAAGCTGGTAAGGTTTAAGCAACTGATGGGTTTACTCTATCACGGTCTTCAGTTATAATTTTTACCATGCGCAAAAGATTAATCATTTTCATTATCCTCATCATACTTGCGGCAGTAGCCGCATACAAAATCATTGTACACATCAAATCAAAGGACAGCTTATTGACAGTCAGCGGCAGGGTTGAGGCGAGTGAGATCGAATTAGCTGCAAGAGTTTCGGGGAGGCTTGAGAGTGTTCTTATAGAGGATGGGATGATTGTCAAAAAAGGAGCTTCAGTTGCGCTTATTGAGGATGCGGAACTGCAGTCGAAGAGAAGAGAGCTTATCAACAGGATTGATGAGATCAATGAGAGACTCGGCGCTGCTGAACTGGACCTCGACTATACTGTAAACAGTGTTGACCATTCCATAGATGAAGCAAGAAAGGCTTTATCGGTTGCAGAGGCACGTCTGAAGCAGGCGGAGGCAAACAGGGAAAACGCGGGAAGAGATTATAAGAGATATTCGAATCTTTTGGAAAAAGAAGTTATATCAAAACAGCGGTATGACAATGTAAGACTTGCTTATGAAATCTCCGGGGAAGAGGTTCATGTGGCCCTGAAAGAAGTCGAAAGAGCCAGGGTATCTTTGATGAAGGCAGAAGACTCAAAGAAGCTTGTGAAGGCTAAAGAAAGAGAATTGCTTGCGCTCAGGAAATCAATTGGCCAGTTGAAGGAAGGACTCCAGCAGATTGAGATACAGATCAGCTATGCCAGAATTAACGCTCCTTCAGACGGTGTCATTCTGAAAAAGGTTTCCGAACCCGGTGAAGTAGTTACGCCGGGAGGTGTTATCGGTGTTATGATCAATCCTGAAGATATTCATATCAGGACATACGTGCCGGAAAAATATATCGGAAAGATAAAACTCAATATGCAGGCTGATGTATTTAATGATGCCTATCCTGATAAGCCGTTTGGCGGCAATGTCTGCTATATTTCAGACAAGGCAGAGTTTACGCCAAAAGAGGTGCAGTCCTATGAAGAAAGGGTAAAACAGGTCTTTGCAGTCAAGGTCTGTTTCCCGCAGAAGGAAGACTCTGCATCAAAGAATAAATCACCGTATGAGGTCTTCAAAAAAGGAATGCCCGTAGATGTAAGATTTGGTATCAAAACCGGATAAATGGCCCCTCCTGTCATATCACTGAGAAATATTTCAAAAAAATTCAAGAAGGTTGAAGCGCTAAAGGGAATAGACCTTGATATCACACCCGCGGAGATTACCGGCATAATCGGCCCTGATGGCGCCGGTAAAAGCACACTCTTAAAGATATGTGCCGGAGTTCTTTCCTTTCATGGTACGGCAACATTCATGAATACGGATATCCGCAGGCATCCGGAAAGAATAAAGAAATATCTCAGCTTCATGCCCCAGGGGCTCGGGCTGAATCTTTACATGGACCTTTCTGTGGAAGAAAATATCGATTTCTTTGCTGCAATAAAAAATGTCCCGGATGCAGAGAGGGACAGGCTGAAAGATCAACTGCTCAGGGCAACCGGCCTGGAGCCTTTCAGGGCCAGATGGGCAAGGCGTCTTTCCGGCGGTATGAAACAGAAGCTCGGCATCTGCTGTTCTTTGATCTCAAACCCTGAGGTGCTTCTGCTTGATGAACCGTCAACAGGGGTAGACCCGCTTTCACGGCGCCAGTTATGGGAGATACTGAACGGATTTATTACAGAAAAAGGGACAACCCTTATCCTTACTACCTCCTATATGGATGAAGCTGAAAGATGCCATTCAGTCAGGTTTATCCACGATGGAAATGTCCTTTTTTCGGGTAACCCTGAAGAGCTGATGAGAGAGGAAAAAGACCTGGAGGATGCCTTTTTCAAGATGCTTCTTGCAGGCAAGGAACTGACCACATACGATATCCCATTCAGGAATAACGTTTCAAAAAACGGTTCAATTGCGATCGTGATTTCCGGGGTCAGCAAACATTTCGGATCGTTTAAGGCGGTTGATGATGTGAATCTTTCCATACAACACGGCGAAATTTTTGGGTTTCTCGGGCCCAACGGAGCAGGGAAAACAACGCTCCTGAAATGCGTTCTTGCACTGTATAAACCTGATAAGGGCTCAATACGTATTATGGAACTGCAGTCAGGGAGTCCTGAACTCAGAAAGACGGTAGGATATATGTCGCAGATCTTTTCCCTTTACGGTGATCTCACGGTAGCAGAGAATATCGAACTCTATGGCGCTATTTACGAAATAGAAAAGAAGGATTTGAAGGAGAGGATGCAGTGGGTCATAGATGTCTCTCACCTTGCAGGGATGGAAGATACCATGGTGGGCAAGCTTCCCCTCGGAATCAAACAGAGGCTTGCCCTCGGATGTTCAACCCTGCATCTGCCGTCGGTCCTTATCCTTGACGAGCCTACTTCAGGGGTTGACCCTGTTGCGAGGAGGTCTTTCTGGCAGCTTATCCGTTTGCTCTCGGATAAGCTTGGCATGACTGTAATTGTCACCACGCATAACCTTGTAGAAGCAGACTACTGTGACAGGATTGCGATCATGAATGAAGGCAAGGTCATAGCAGTGGATACGCCTGAAAACCTCAGGAATGAGTTCATACATCATTCAGGGGATGTGTATGAGATATACCCGGAAACCGGCCTTGATGCCAAAATATTTTCTGAGCGGCAGATAGAGGTAGCCCCTTTTGGAAGGCGCTACCATATCTGGAAAAAGGGCCTGAGTGAAAATGAAATCAAAGCGCTTATGGATTCCCATAAAATCGGATACAGGTTCATCAGGACCATCCCGCCTTTGATGGAAGATGTATTCATATACTTTCTGGAAAGGAAGAGATGAGATCAATAATCCCCCTCAATCCCCCTTTAGAAAAGTGGGATGTAGAAACTATAGAATATCCCCCTCTTTTTTAAAGAGGGGATAGGGGAGATTACCAATAAATACTTAGATGAAACTCGGCGGAAATACACTCAAGAGGATTTTTGCGATCACCTCAAAAGAGGTTAAGGAAATAGTGAGGGTGCGTCTTTTTCTCATGCTCGCCTTTGTGGTCCCCTTCATAATGTTCAATGTCTTTGCATATGGCATCAGCCTGGACATTGAAAACATGCCTTTCGGTTATATTGACTATGATCACAGTCAGATAAGCAGTCAGCTAATCGAAAAATTCAAGGGCAGGAATTTCGATATGAAAGGCGAGATGTTTTCTCCACAGCAGGCTGACAAACTGCTTACCAGCGGCGAGTTGAGGGCTGTACTGGTGATACCCCCGGATTTTTCAAGGGAGCTTTACAGGGGAAGGAATGCAGAGGTCCAGTTCCTGATCGACGGAGGTTATCCGTACAGGGCTCTTACAATAAAAGGCTACTGCCAGGCGATAATACTTTCCTTCAACAGGGAATTGATCGGTGAAAAGATTCAGAAGACAGGGGGCCGGATGACAACAGGTCAGCCAATAAGGACGGAAACGAGGTATCTCTTCAATGAATCCCTGAAGAGCAGTTATGCGCTTGTGCCCAGCCTCATTGCCATTATCCTGCTGATGAATCCGGCGGTGCTCACAGCTCTTGCCATAGCAAGGGAAAAGGAGTTCGGCACTATCTATAACATCTATTCCACTCCAATAAAGAAATGGGAATTTCTGGTAGGCAAGATCATTCCCTATTTGTTTATTTCAGCGCTCAACTTTACGGTGCTGGTCATTACAGTGAGATTTCTTTTTCAGATATCCATGAAGGGAAATATACTCGATCTCATACCCGGAGCCCTCGTCTACATCCTGATCAATGTTTCCTTCGGCCTTCTCGTCTCTTCAGTGACCAGGACAATGGTGTCTGCCCAGATCGTGACCGTTATTGTTACTGTCATCCCGGCTTTCCTGTATTCAGGTCTCTTAATCCCGGTTACGAACCTTGAGGGCGGGGCAAAGATCATGGCATATATCTATCCCACCATGCATTTCATGAAGATAATCCACGGCGTCTATCTGAAAAATCTGAACTTCTTCCATCTCCTCCCGCAGTTTCTGCTGCTCGTCCTCTATTTCTGCATCCTCTTTTCTCTTGGGATCCTTGCTTTCAGGAAAAGGGAAGGGTAAGCCATGTGGCAGCTGATAAAAAAGGAACTACTCCACATACTCAGGGACAGGGGTCTCCTTATCTTTGTCATTTACGCATTCACACTCGATATTTATATTGCATCAGAGGGGTTCAACCTGATACCCGAAAATGTATCCATAAGTGTATATGACGAAGACCATTCATTGAGAAGCCGCGAACTGACTGACCGGATCAAGCCGCCGGCCTTTAAACAGCCTGATATCATAAACAACCGTCAGGAGATAGATTATCTGCTCAATGAATCCAAGACAATCCTTGCACTGGTAATCCCAGACGGTTTTGAGAGGGATCTTCACAGAAACAGCGCGTCGGTTCAGGTGCTTGTTGATGGAACACAGAGCTCAGCAGCATATCTGAGTTCCGCATACCTCAATATAATCATTGAACAATACTCGAATGATTTCAGGATGGAAATGCTCAAGGTGAATAATATCACCGGATTACCCTCTATCAATACCAAGAGCAGGATATGTTTTAATGAGGAGGCAAATGACAAACTCTTTGAAGGAATCAATGAATTTTTTATGATCGTTACCCTTATCGGGATGATACTGCCTGCTTCCATACTCATCAAGGAAAAGGAGTACGGGACCATTGAACAGATCATGATCTCACCGCTCAGTATTCAGAAGCTTCTACTAATGAAGGTGATAGCTGCATCGATATTCCTGCTCAGCATGATAGGGTTCAGCTATGAGTTTGTCCTCTCCCTCTGGCTTGGTTTTCGTCTGAAGGGGACTATCCTTGAGTTCCTGCTGATTAGTCTTATTTACAGCTTTGCGACCACAGGTCTTGCATTTATTATTGCATCCATAGCAAAAAGGCTCAGTCAGATAGGACTGCTTACCATGGCAATCTTTGCGCCTATGCTTCTCCTTTCAGGCGGGTGGGTGCCACCTGAATCGCTTCCTGAATGGTTAAGGAAACTGACTGTCATCTCACCGTTGAAATATTATATGGATCTGGGCATCAGCCTTCTTATCAGGGGGGCTTCCCTGGACCTGCTTTTGCCGAATATGATCAAGCTGTTGATACTCGGCGCCATCTTCATAGCTGCAGGGTATTTTTTATACGACAGGAGGATTATTAAAGGAGAATAAGACAGTAGGTAGTAGACAGTAGACTGTAGACAGCAGAGACAAAACAGTAGGAACTCCAAATAAAAAATTCGTTTTACTCTTTTGTCATTCCGGCTTGTCCGGAATCCTTTTTTATTCTTGCCCTTTTTCTGCTCCTTGCCTTTTGCCTCCTGATCTTCTCTCTCTTGATATCATTCGTTGTTGTCAGTCCTGATAACCCCTCGATTCTCTTGACCAGTTCACGTCTGGCAAGGAAACGGTTGATGGACTGGCTCCTGTCCTTCATGCACTTCACTTCAATGCCTGTAGGGAGGTGTTTCAGATAAACGCAGGTTGCAGTCTTGTTGACATTCTGCCCTCCGTGGCCGGATGAGCGTATGAACTTTTCTTCAATATCCTTTTCAAGGATACCAAGCGTATCCATATGCTCCCTGAGCCATTTGTTCTTTTCTTCACTGACTGCAAAAGTAAGCATGAAGTATTATAATTAAAGCCATGGAAGATATTCTCAAGATACTGCCCAATACCTTTATCCCTCTCTTTGTTGCAACTAATATATTTATGCTGCTTCCTATTTTTATCTCGATTACAAAGGAGATGACAAAGGTAAAAAGGAAGGTGGTTGTCCGGGATTCGATACTCACAGCCATAATCGTCAGTTTTTTATTCATAGCGCTGGGAGAGCTTATTTTCCGGATACTCGGAATCACGACAGATGATTTCAAAATAGCAGGAGGAATAGTGCTCCTCGTTTTCGCAGTGCGTGACCTTGTGCAAAGCGGAGAAGAGCGGATAAAGCCTGATCTGAAGGTCGGCGTGGTTCCCATTGGGGTTCCCTTAATTGTGGGGCCGGCTGTTCTTACTAATATTCTGCTGCTTGTGAATCTTTACGGAATTGTACCGACTATTGTCTCATTAATACTCAATCTGCTCATTATATGGGTTTCACTCATAAACGCAGAGCGGATTATCAGCATTGTCGGCAGAGGAGGCGTCATCGGGATTGCAAAGGTTATGGCGCTTCTTCTTGCATCAATAGCGGTAATGATGATCAGGATCGGGGTTGTGAATATAGTTCAGGATTCCACAAAAGGTTAAAGGAGAACCGGGTATGCTTATAGGAATTATGTCAGACACCCATGACAATCTGATCTTTGTCAGAAAGGCCATAGAACTATTCAATAATAAGAAGGTCGGGCATGTCATCCATGCAGGAGATTACACATCGCCTTTTACACTAAAACCCTTCAAAGAACTGAAATGCAAATATACAGGGATATTCGGGAACAATGACGGCGACAAACTCCTGCTTCTGGAAAGGTCTGAGGGCAATATTTACAACCAGCCGTATATATTCAAACTGCACAACAGGAAGATAGTAGTTATGCATGAGCATTATGTCGCAGATGCGCTTGCAGAGAGCGGCCATTTCGACCTTGTTATCTATGGACATACGCATACGGCTGATATAAGGAAGGTAAAAAGCGCCCTTATTGTCAATCCCGGAGAAGTAAGCGCCTGGCTCTATGGAAAGTCTACCGTCGCACTGGTTGATTTAGAAAAGATGGATGGTGAGATTGTAGAGCTTACCTGAAAAATATTCGTTAGAGAGGACTATATTTTCGCTCATTCTCGTCCCTCGATGAACTCGGGACTGCGAGGCTTTTGCCTCTTTATATCCAGAATTCATATTGATGGACTATCGGCAAAAGAATCCGCTCAAATACAGTCCTCTCTTACGAATTATAAGGTGAAAACTCGTTTATAATGTTATCCCGTCTATCCTTTTTAATCCTGCATCGATCGCCATCTGTACTGCATCGGCATACTCCTGATGGGTAATCCTTCTGTTTAATGACGGATAATCAAATGCCTTATAGCATGGATGATACTGGTCCATGATATTGATATAGGTATTTTTTGAGATTTCTTCAGCAATAAACCTGACTACACCTTCCGTACCTGCAATCCCCTCCGGCAACACGAGATGCCTTGCCAATAACCCTCTTGTTGCGATTCCCCTTTGATCAGTGACGAGGTCTCCGACCTGCCTGTGCATTTCTCTTATTGCAGCCATTGCAGCCTCCGGATAATCCTCTGCCTTGGAATACATCTTTGCCATCGCAGGATCGATATATTTGAAGTCAGGCATGTAGATATCAATAATACCGTCGAGTATTTGTATCGCATGGAGAGATTCATATCCTCCGCAGTTATAGACAATGGGGAGTTTTAAACCCTTTTCAGAAGCAATCATGATAGCCCTCAGCATCATCGGCATCTGGTGGGTGGGTGTGACGAGGTTGATGTTATGGCATCCCTGCTTCTGGAGCGAAAGCATGATATCCGCCAGTTTTGTAAATGACATTTCAGCGCCTTCACCGAGATGGCTTATCGAATAGTTCTGGCAGAAGATGCAGCCGAGATTGCAGTTGCCCATAAAAATGGTCCCTGAGCCAAACCTGCCTACCAGAGGTCTTTCTTCACCAAAATGGGGGCCGTAGCTCGATATGAACGGCTTATCCCCTGTCTTGCAGAAACCCCTGCCGCCCGATGTCCTGTCAACTTTGCACTGCCTCGGACACAAGGTGCATTCTTTTAGGATTTCTTCTGCCTTTCTAACCTTCTCAGACAATACACCGGGAGGGAGCAAGAGGTATGCCGGAGTGAATATATTATCGTTCATATTTTTAGTTTACCGTGAAGGGAGAAAATAGGGAAGAATGAGCGCGATGAAAGGCGCTATTTAACAAGTGGGAATCATATAAGTATCAATATTTAGTGTCGGTCCATAAAATAGTACGTCATTCCCTGACTTGATCGGGGAATCCAGTCTTATTAATAGTTTCTGGATTGTCCGGTCAAGCCGGACAATGACAAAGACTGACTTTTCTGCCAAATAGCTTACCAGTTGTTTTAGATGACAATTGAATTATTTCGAAATTTACTGTGGTATACTTTTGTCAAATAAAACCGATTGCGTATAATCATTGTTGTACAAGTAAAGCGGACAATATTAATAAGGAAAAAGGCGTCATGGTCGTCTATAACCGAGTTATCGGAAATTAAGAGCACCGAAAAAGGAGGAGGCAAATGAAGAAAGGCAATTTTGCAGTTTTGGGAGTAGTAATAACGTTGGTTCTTATACTTACTGGATGTGCGACTATGGGTGACGTCGCCCGATCTAAAGCCGAAGGAACGAGCAAGGTTTATCCTGTAACTGGAGATCAGGCATGGGACATTGCAAAAGCTGTTTTCCGCTGGGAAGGGGCTGATGCAATAGAGGAACATCGTAAAGACAATTACATGCTGACAAGTAGCGGAGTGAATTTGATTACCTATGGCGCAGTCATGGGCGCATGGATAGATACTATTGATCAGAATTCTACTAAAGTAACTGTTGTTACAAAGCGCAGGATAGCTACGAATCTGGCAACAACTCTTACTGAAGACACCTTTCATAAGCGTTTTGCGCAGGCGGTGGAAATAATTAGGGCTGGCAAATCGTTACCTGTTACACCCCCAAATTAGATTACATAGAGTACAAAAATGATATTTCAAGACCTGACCCTAAATTCTAAATTCTTATAAAAAGAGCGCATAACATTCCACTCGTGCAAATGGCGTTCCGCCACCGCACAGTTCAGGGGTTATAAACAAAATGCAAATGTAATCGTTCTCTTGTATAAAATAGGTTATAATTAAAGCAGGCTATTATGGTAGGTGCAAAATATGGGCATCCACCATATTGTTCAAAAAAATTTACAGAATTCGGAGGTGTCATTATGAAAAAGGTTATCGTTTTAAGTCTTTTGTTTGTTTTTTCATTGTTCAGCCTTTCCTATGGGTTTGACAAGCAACTTGCATTAAGGTTTGATTCCATGTTTTCCCAGATGACCCCTGAGATGATTGCCAAAAGACCCTGTGAGGTTAATTCCAAACAGATTTTTGAGATGATAAAGGCGAACGAAGATTTTGTAGTACTTGACATCAGAACTCCTCAGGAAATGGGCATTGTAGGAATAACATACAAAAATGCCATTAAGATCCCCATGCACGAATTATTTAAGGAAGAAAACCTGAATAACCTGCCAACAGACAAGAAGATAGTTATTGTCTGTCACACCGGAACCAGGGCAGCTGCAGCGTCAACAGCATTAAGGGCAGTAGGGTTTATGAATGCATTTATGCTTAAGGGTGGCATTGCTGAACTGGCAGCTGAGTCCGGTAGAAGTGTGGTCGGCATTCTCTGGTAAGACAAGATTGCATAGTTGATTGTGAAAACTTCTGTAAATAGGGACATTATTCTTGCGGCTTCTTCAGTCTGCTGAATCTGCCGGTCAGAGAAGTCTTTATCGCATTTTAAGAATTACAGAAATTATGCAACTGCAATGGAAACTTATGACCTCATCTGTTTATTGAATGATGTAATGTATCTGGACGCCAAAATAGTAATAATATTGCAATAATTCTTAATTGGCAGGGTAGTCATCATATCTTTACAAAGGATGCGGATGGTCAACAAGGGGGTGCAGGCGACGCGTTACAGCGCACCTAACCCATACCGTTATGTCTGAAAAAATATTGTAAACATGGTATCATTTTGGAAAATGGAGTGGGGTTTAATATGAAAGCTAAATTTAACATGATTTATTGGAAGGGTGATAAATTTTGGGTAGGCAAATTACTTGAACATCCTGAAATAATGACACAGGGGGAAACAATGGAAGAACTTGAAGAAAACATGAGAGAAGCATATATCATGATGACGATAGAAGATGTTCCTGAAAAACATAAGGTTAAGAAACTTGAATTGGCAGTATGAAGAGGAAGGACCTCATCAGGAGGTTAACTGATGAGGATGCATTCTCGTAAGGCATGGTAGCCGACATGATCTCTATAAAAATCCGACCACTGGCAAGAAACAGCCTATCCCAAGACATAACGAAATAGACGAAAATCTCGCAAAACACATACTAAAAGAATTGACATAACAACAAAATCTACTGGTCAAGCTTTCAACCCGCCAGTGATTTATCGTTACCTATAAAAAATGTAAGTGTCTATGTAATATCTTCACGCTTATAAAGGTGCTGCCACCAAGCTTTTGCTGCCTATATGATTACCCTTTTATTATTTCATTACAGCTCCGCTTCCGGCAGAGCTGACCATTCTCGCATATCTTGAAAGATAGCCCTTTGTTATTTTGGGCTTAAGCGGCTTCCATTTGCTTAGCCTCTCCCGTATCTCTTTATCAGAAAGGACGACGTCAATTTTTCTCTTTTGAATGTCGATCCGTATCCTGTCTCCATCCCTGAGGATTGCGATTGTTCCGCCTTCCATCGCCTCCGGTGAAATATGCCCTATACAGGGTCCTCTTGTCCCACCAGAGAACCGTCCATCTGTTATAAGCGCCACTGATTGGCTTAATCCCATTCCCGCAATCGCAGCTGTCGGAGACAGCATCTCCCTCATGCCCGGACCTCCCTTGGGTCCTTCATATCTGATAACAACCACGTCTCCTGCCCTGATCTTTCCGTTCAGGATTGCCTTCATGCCCTCTTCTTCAGAATCAAATATCTTTGCCTTACCCTCAAACTTCATCATGTTCTGGCTGACGGCAGACTGCTTTACAACTGCTCCATCCGGTGCAAGATTCCCTCTCAGAATAGCAATGCCTCCTTCCTTATGGTAAGGCTTGTTCAAAGGTCTTATAACATTCTCATCAACTACCTCGGCGGAATCAGCAATCTGATAGATCTTTCTGCCGCTTACCGTAATCATATTATTCATGTTCTTTTTCAGCCGTTTCATCAAAGCAGGGATTCCGCCTGCCCAGTCGAGGTCCTCAAGATAATGTTCGCCTCCGGGGAGCATATTCGCAAGATGCGGAGTCTTTTTGCTTAATACATCGAATGTCTCAAGCGGCAGTTCAACGCCTGCATCATGTGCGATGGCAGGGATATGGAGGACGGTGTTTGTTGATCCGCCGAGTGCGAGGTCAACCATTATTGCATTTTCGAACGCCTTTTTTGTCAATATTTTCCTTGCCGTAATATTATGCTTTACCAAATCAATAATCCTCTGCCCGCTTTCAAAGGCTATCCTTCTCTTGTCGGCAGATACGGCCAAAGCAGTTGCACACCCCGGAAGGCTCATTCCCAATGCTTCGGTAACACATGCCATGGTATTTGCCGTGTACATTCCCTGACATGAACCAGCGCCCGGGCACGCACACATCTCAAGGGCGTCAAGTTCATCCTTTTTGATCAGACCCCTCTTATATTTCCCGATTGCCTCAAAGGTATCGTTAACGAGAGACAGCCTTCTCCCCCTTAAATGGCCGGAGAGCATGGGGCCGGCGGTCACAACAATCGCCGGAATGTCTATCCTTGCTGCAGCCATGAGCATGCCGGGGGTTATTTTGTCGCAGTTTGTGAGAAGCACAAGGCCGTCAAGCTGATGCGCCTGGGTAATAGTCTCGACCATATCGGCAATCAGCTCTCTTGATGGGAGGGAATAGTGCATGCCGCTATGTCCCATCGCAATACCGTCGCAGATACCGGGAATCCCGAAAATGAATGGATAGCCTCCGGCGGCATGTATCCCCTTTTCAATGAATCTTTCAAGATCCCGCATACCTATATGACCAGGAATGATGTCGGTAAAACTTGTTGCAATACCAATAAACGGTTTTTTCATCTCACTTTTTGCGATTCCTGTCGCATAAAGCAGTGCCCGGTGCGGAACACGCTCAAGACCCTCTTTTATAATCCTGCTCCTCATAAAAACCTCCTTGCATTTGATATCCATTTCCCCACTGGTCCGGGATGTGGATTTATTGCATATAAGAAATAAAAACTGAGAAGCAAGAAATGAGAGAGGCAATTCCTTTGCGCTCAGTTCTTACTTCTCAGTTATCAGTTTCTGCTTCTAATTTACCGGAATGCTTTTTTTGTATTCTCTTACAAGTTCAGCCATCCTGTCTTTTTTCAGGAGTTTCTGCTTCTGAATCTTTTTTCTTTCAAGTTCTTCCTCCGGAGTAAGATAGCGTTTGTTGTCAATCTCTGCAAGGAGTACATCAAGGCCCCTGTGTTCTTCGCTCAGCTTCCTGAATTCTTCATTTTCTTTTTTTAGGAGTTCTGCAATCTCTTGTTCTTTCAATTTTCCCTCCTGTTTTTAATAAAATATTTTGCCGTATGTCATTCTGACAAAAATCAGATGAGTTTTTTGCAACACTTTATAGGTTAAATTATATCTCCTTAATAATCCTTTCTGCAAGTTTATATGAATTTTCTATGCAATCATTAACTCCTATGCCGCGATAGGCATTCCCAGTAATGTAAAACCCTTTGAATTTACTGGTTAATTTATCAATTTCAGATAGTCTTTCCTGATGGCCGACCGGATACTGAGGGATACCTTTCGGGTGTCTGTAGACCTTTGCAAAATCAGGTTCTGCCTTTATTCCCATGATATCGTTCAATTCAGCCATGACCAGGCTTATAAGCTTGCCTTCGTCCTGTTCTGCGAGTTCGGATCTCCTTGCTCCACCGAGCATGCTTCGGAGCAGGACATAACCCTCCGGAGCCCTGTTGGGGAAAATGCTTGAGTCCCATAATGTCCCCAGTATTTTTTTGCCTTCCCTGAAAGGTATAAGGAACCCGAATCCGTCAAGAGAAAGATTGATTCTTTCACGTTTATATCCAAGACATACAACGGAGATTGTCGGATAATAGATCTCATTGAGGCTCGAAGAAAGGCTCTTGTCAATGACCTTTACCATCTCTGAAGTTGCAAAAGCCGGGGTTGCACAAACAACAGTTTCAGCCTCAATACCGGAGCCATCCGACAGATAAACAATATAGGAATCACCCTTTCTATCGATTGACACAGCGCTCGCGCCTGTCTTTAATCTTTCAGCCAAAAAGTCTGAAAGAGAACCTATCATTGTTCCCATGCCGTCATAGAATGAAGTCAGAACACCTCCGGGGCCGGCTCCGACTTTTTTACCTGTTTTCTTCGCCTCCTTCCGGAGTTTAATCATGCCCCTTATCAGGCTGCCATGAGTCTGTTCAAGGTTATAGACTTTCGCAAAACAGCTCTTCAGGCTCATCTTTTCCGGGTCTCCGGCAAAAATACCAGAGGCCATCGGGTCAATCAGCTTCTCAAATACCTCTTTCCCAAGCCTTCTTTTTGCAAAATCTGCAAGTGTCTCATCATCTCCGCTTCCCTTAGCAGCAAAGATTTCCCATATGATCCTCAGCCTGCCGGCTAAACTCAGCAGGTTTGAGGCAAAAAATGCAGGAGGTGATTCAGGAAGGCGATGGAGTTTCCCTTCAGAGAATATGAACCTTTTCCTTGCATTATCATTGCTTCTTAAAGGCGTCAGGGAAAGCCTGGAGACAAGTTCCAGGGTTTTCGGACGGTTATCGAGAAAGCCGTTAACCCCGCCTTCACACAAAAACCCTCCAGTCTTATCAGTCCATATCTTGCCGCCGGCTTTTTTTTCAGACTCAAGGACAACGATGTCTAATAAAGGCTTCTGCTCAAGCAGAAAATAGGCTAAAGAAAGACCGGATATACCCCCACCGATGATGACTAATCTCATATAATTTCCTTCCAAATTTTAACATAATTATAGCCCATAACATTTATGAATTTTTATCATGCCTGCCTGGGGGAGAGTGTTTGAGCGGATTCTTTTGCCGATATTCAAATAAATTATATAAAAAATAAAGAGGCAAAGGCCTCGCAAGGAGGAACGACTGAGAATGAGCGAGGATACTCTCCCACGGGCAGGTAATCCTAATTTTATGAGTAAAACAGGTTAGAATAATTTCGGCTCAAGATAATCCCTGAACGCTTCACACCTGCCCTTCTTTTTGCAGTTCATATCACAAACTTTCACATACTGAAAACTTTCCCTGTCAGGACACCAGATTTTAATATCATTTTTCAACTGGTTATCCTGTTTTTTATCAGGTTTTTTGCCCACTGTCGGTCCTCTTAACTCTGTCTTTTCTTTTTGTTTTCTGTTGCTAAGGACAGGAAGGACTTTCTGTCAGAGGAAAGGAGTATCAGGCCTTTCTGCTCGAGGTCATTAAGCATGTAAGAAGCAGTGTCTAAAGGAATGCCTGATTTTTCAGATACCTTCTCTATCTCCTGTGCTTTTTCAACAGCAGAGAGATACAGGTCCTTTTCTTTCGAATTCAATGTGTGGGTTGATCTGCGGCCATCACGACAAACCTCAATCTGAAGCGCATTCAAAGAATTGGAATAGACCATATAATTATCGCCGGGGCTCTTACTTTTGATCTCCTCAACCTTCTTCCTTATTAAACCTGAGACCCGGAACTGTTCATCATCGTTATCAAACTGATATGGATAAGGATAGTTGGAATAAGAGGGCATACCGAAATCTACAAAAATCAATGAGAAAATGTTATCGCTGTGTTTCTTCAGACCATAATTTTCAATATTCAGAAAAACCGGACAATCTGTCGGCAGATAAAATTCTCCAGGATATACAAGGATATTTTCACTTGTCAGGATATGCGTGATGCTGTCCATTACCCTGAAATTTTCTTTCATATCCTCTTCGGTCATTTTCGGAAAACAGGTAAAGAGATTGAACTGAACCGGGACACCAAGTTCAGCGGCTGCCTTCAATACCTCCACATTCTTGAGGACTGTGACCCCTTTGTTCATTACCTCTAAAATCCTGTCACTGAAGGTTTCGATCCCGATCTGGGAGTTTGAGACCCAGTTGCCGAAGCGCATGATTGAGCCTAATACTTCTTTGTCCATCCTCTCTGCGCGGAATTCCGCATAGATGAAGTTGAGATTCTTTGGTTCAAGATATCTTGATGTCTCAATGATTACTTTAGGGTCTTTAAGGGCGTCAGAGTCCAGGATAAAGAAATTCCTGAGGTCTTTTGAGATGCCCTGATAATATTCGAACTCTCCTTTTATCCGCTCCGCCGACTTTGCCTGGCACAGGATGTTGTATGATTCATCGGGACAGAAGGTGCATCTTTTCCATGGACAACCCCTGCCGAATTCAATCGGGAGAATAATTTCTTCCGGGCTGACAGGTAAATCTTCAAAATCATATTCAGGAAAAGGCAGGGAATTTATTGAGACATTCGGTTTGGAAAGAGATTTTTTTATCTCCCCATCCTTCTCTTTATATATAACATTATAAAGATCTTTCGTATTATCATTAATATGTTCGAGCAGACTTTCAACAGTTACTTCACACTCGCTGATCCCGATGAAATCCAGAAAATCCGTACTTTTCATCAGATCGTGCGCAAATGCGCCTGAACAATCTTTCCCTCCTGCAATTGTCAAAACATCCGGATAGATATTCTTGATTCTGGAGCACATCAGAAGAGAACTGCTTAATTGATAGTGAGAAGAGCTGAATCCGACGAGCTTTGTATCTCTTAAATACGGCAGTAAGCGCAGAAATGCTGATTCAGTGAATGCCCTTGTGATCTCCCTCATTTCCTCGAAATCAGTCAAAGTCAATCCTATCGATTCAAGCCGTTCCCTGAACAGGTCTTTTGATTTCAGGTATTTATCTTCAAAAAGCAGGGAAGCGAAAACATAATCCAGCCCCATATATTCAACACCGAATTGTTCTGTCTGTCCGACAAATTTTTCTATAATCCGGGAATTGTATTTCTGCACAAAAGGAAGGAACTCGAGATGAAAGTGAAAGGTCTTTACGCTTTTGCCATTTTCAGTCAGAAATGACTGCATGATGCCGAGGTTTATATTGGGTACATTGGCAAACCATTTAGAGATAAATCTCGCATAAGGCATAGATATGAATAGAAAGTCCACATAATTATTCTATATAATCTATTTAATGCAATGAAAGACAAAAAACAGAAGAAAACAGGCTATTATCATATAAAGAGACTGCATTTTGATGCGGATGAAAACAGACATCCCTGGCTCCCGATGCTTCTGGATGCCTATTATATAGTGGATAAGGGCATCGATGAAGCTATTAAGGCAGAGCTGAAGACAGGCAGGAAATTAGCCTGCAGCAAGGGCTGTTCGCATTGCTGCAAAACCCATCAAACTATCCCTGTGTATCCGCTGGAACTGGTCGGACTTTCCTGGTATGTTACAGAAAAGATCAAGGGTCCTGTTCGTGAAGTCATCAAGGCGCAACTGAGAAATTACAAAGAAAACGACGCCTGTCCTTTTCTTGTTGAAGGGGCCTGTTCCGTACATCCAATGAGACCGGTATCATGCAGGCAGTTCAATGTTTTTGGAAAGCCATGTGCGGAAGGAGAAGACCCGTATTACACGAGGCGGGAAGATGTTCTATCGCCAATAAAAAAATACACAGACCGTGCCTTCTTTCTGATGCTGCCTTTCTATGGTGTTGAAAATGAAGATCAAAGATGGAAGATCATCGGGAGCGGGGCTGTGCATCAGGTTGTCAAGCTCATGCAGACCTGCAACTGGAAGAGTCTTGCCGAAAAGATGGATGAGTTTGAGGGGAACAGCCAGGAAGAGGGGAAAATATGAAACCACAGGAAGATATTTTAACCACAGAGGACTCAGAGGGAAAATTTAGCTTGTAAAAACTCTGTGAACTCAGTGGTTTCTTTGAACTTTTTGATATGTAATATTTTTTCTATGGTCTCTGTTGTTAATTTTTGACAATACGTGTATCGTTAAAAGGAGTGAAATATGGAAAAAGAGAAAATATCGAAGAAGATAGGTTTTCTCAGGGCTGGCTGGTGGATAATACACTGTATAGGAATAACTATGGTATATGTACTTGGCCATATTCTGTGGAGGTAATATGCTTAAATACTTCATGAGATATAAACCGGGCTGGTGGGTCCTGCATATTGTCGCCGTCGGGCTCACTTTTTATATCGGCCACATGGTAAATTTTAATTTTTAGGTGAACTATGAAGAAGAGTACGTTATTAATAGCATTATTTTTACTGGCTTTATCAGGGTTGATGCTGCATCTCAGGATTCACAACTTTATGATCGCCGACAAGTTACACCCGGGTACTTTTCTGTTCGACCCTACAAGGTTCCTTGCAACTCTGTTCCCATTAGTGGACGTAATATTGGTCACTGCCCTTTTTATGTCACGGAAGACCGCTGTGTATGGTTATCTCCTCAACGGTCTCATCGTTATTTATGGCACGATATTAATGGCTCATTTCAGCATCTCTGAGATGACAGTAAAGTCAATACCTCTGAGTTCCATGTTATTGAAGTCTACCCTCCCGGATATCGGCATAGCATGGGGAGATTTCTTCGTCGGCAAAGCTCTGTATGATCTGTATATGAGGGGTACAAGTTAGAACTTCTCTTTTTCATCAGTGGCGTTATTTTTATAGCTCCGTGGAATTTTTACTGAAACAAAGAATTTGGCAAGGATGTGAAAAAGTGATGTGCGCTGTCGGAATTTCGCATAGCTGCCTTGTATGAAGATAACATATATGTTATACTCGGTTGACAAGTGACATGAACTGGACTGTTGAGTATTACAGAGATTCAAAAGATAAGGAGCCTGTTAAAGACTTTATTGATGGTCTTCCGGAGAAATCGCAGGCCCAAGTAATCGGGAAAATTGAACTTTTAGCAAAATATGGCGTATTGCTGAAAGAACCATATACACGGCACATTAAAGGGAAGATTTGGGAGTTGAGAATAATGATCGGCAAGGGATACAGCCGAATCTTTTATTTTTCATACACAGGAAGAAGGTTTGTTTTGCTGCATGCCTTTTTGAAAAAAACAGACAAAACACCGCCGGCAGAAATAGACATAGCTGAAAAGAGAATGCAGGATTTTATAAAAAGACAGTAGAGGCCTACGGAGGATATAGATGAAAAAGAAATATGTAAGAGGGACAACCTTAGAGGAACATAAGGCAGATCTCATGAAAAATCCGAAATTCAGGAAAGCATGGGAGGAGTTGCAACCCGATTTCGATCTTATGGAAAAAATGATTATAGCGAGAGGAAAGGCCGGGGTATCTCAGAAAGAATTAGCGCAAAGGATTGGTACAAAACAGAGTGCTATCGCTAGACTTGAAGGTGGAGGTTTTAACAAGGCGACCATCGAAACATTGGGGAAAATCGCCGACGCTCTTAATTTTAAGTTAGTCATAAAGCTGCAGCCCAAAAAGGAAGCTACGGCACGATAAAACTGAGTTATGATTTGCTTGCTGTAATCCGCACGGGGAGCATCAGTTGAGGGCTATTAAGTACTCTTGGTCGGGTTCAAGTTTGCAACTTGAACCCTTTGTTTTGATACAATATAGCCCATAATGTCATCGGTAAGGATTTCAAATGAACTCACCTCATGCATCTATTATCTTACCTTTACTGTGAGAAAGTGGTATTGCATATTTGATCGACACAACAGATTTCAAATTCTCGCCGATTCAGAAAATCCAGTTCGCAGACAATATGTGAAAAAGCCGGGAGACTGGTTATGGTCATCTGCCAACCCAGAGAGCGATATTGTCATTGAATCAGTGGTTTTATGAGGTGCAAAATATTTGGTTTCAAGTTGCAAACTTGAACCCGCAGAGGATGAGTCGATATTCTTACCGTTTGTTTGTCATTCCCGGTCTACGACTCGTAGAGAATCTTTCCGATGTCTTCAGAGAAGGATTCCCGACGCGCTTCACTTGCGGGAATGACAGCCTTTGGATTTTTCCATACATTTATACACAGAACCAAATCAAGTAAAGATTTTGGGCAGAGTTTTGTTAAATCTTCACAGGGTCGACATCAACTTTTATTTTCACGTCCTTTTGGTTTTTGAATGCCTGGAGCAGGGATTTTGCTGTGGAGTGAAGTTTTTCACGTAGAGAGGATTTCAGAAGTAATTTGTATTCATTTTCACCTTTTTTGTTTTTTTCTATATAAGGACCGAGTATTTCAACGTCATCGACTGGTTTTTTTATATTCTGTACTTTGCCGGAGATGTCTCTCCTGGTTATGAATTTGATTAACAGCAGCTTTGAAAATGGCGGATAGGAGAGGTCTCTGCGTCTCTGCAATTCTTCTTTGAAGAATGAGTTGTAGTCATAATTCTTAAGGCATTTATAAAGATAATTCTGCGGCATCCTTGTCTGGATAAAGACTTCTCCATCAGGGTCAATCTTATCAATAATAGATAGAATTTCCTGATAAGACTTTTCTGCTGACCTGAAATCAGGGAGATTAAGGTACAAGTCTGTGTTCAGAATGGCAGCCATTGCGAATCTGCTTTCACTCCCCAATCTTTTGGTCATCAGTTTTGTGCCGATAAAAATCCTGTTAGCATCTGTGAAGGTCGCCCCGATCAGAGCTTCAACCTCTGATTTATTTTTTGCCCTGTCGCTGTCGAGCCTGAGGGCTTTTATACCTAAAAGAGCCTCAAGGTCTTCCTGTACCCGCTGTGTTCCGGCTCCAAGTAGTTGTATGTTATAGCCTTTGCACTTGCTGCAACTTTCAGGTACTTTGGACAGGGTGTATCCGCAATAATGGCATTTCATTGACATGTCCTGCTTGTGAAATACCATCGGAATCCTGCACGCAGGACATTCCTCTATATGACTGCAGTCCATACATTGAAGGAGGGTTGAGTGTCCCCTCCTGTTAATAGCAAATATAATCTTTTTGTCGTTTTTTATATGCTTTGCGGCTGCATCGGTTATGGTTTTCGACAGATAAGGTTTGATATGTTTTTCGTATCTCATATCAATTACCTTAACCTTCGGTGTTTTTATGTCAAATGAAGGGTTCAGCAGGGTATATTTCCCTGATCTGCAGTTATAGAAAGACTCGATGGATGGACTTATGGATGAGAGGAGTACGACTGCCTTTTCAAGATAACCCCTCATTACTGCAACGTCCCTTGCATTATAGCATGGACTGTTCTCCTGTTTATAAGAGCTGCTGTGTTCGTGGAGCACTGCAATGAAGGATACCTTTTTCAAAGGAGCAAAAACAGCAGACCGGGTGCCCAGGACAATATCTGAATGGCCGGAAAGAATTCTGCCGATTGATTCAGATCTCTGCCCCCTGCTCAGTTCACTGTGTAAAAGACAGACCCTTTCTCCAAAACTCCTGTTTAGTAAAATGTACAGGTTATTTATTAGGCATACCTCCGGAACCAGAATGATTACATTTGAGGTTTCAGAGAGTATCCCTGTTAGCAATGAGTCTTCATAGGAGGAAGAAGGGGCATGAAGGAGAAATGTCTTATATGTCTCTTTTTTAAATGATTTTATAAGATCAGCAACCAGATTATTATTGACCTTAATTACATTTGTCCCGTTGTCTTCTCCATTAAGCTTTTCCGACAGAGAGTGACTGAGAACTTTTGTCTTTCTTTTCTTTACGCTTGTAAATGCTTCTTTGGGCAGCATGTTTTTCAGGACAAGCCCCTGTTCAGCTATATAATATTCAGACATCCACTTCAATAGCTTGACCATTCTGTCGCTCAAAACAGGGCTGTCACCGTGAATATCCTGAATTTCCTTGATATTTCCGGATAGTATTGCCGGAGATATACCCATAACTATCCCTTTTGTTATCTTGTTCTTCAGCGGGGCGCTCACAGCCATGCCAGGGGTTATTGTTTTCAGAAATGCGTCAGGACATCTGTAGGTGAGAGGGCCTATATTGAGAGGAAAGATGATATCGAAAAAATTCATATGAAATTCTATCACATTTGTTATCATTCTTATCTTTGTGTCATAATTTATTATGCTGAAAAGAATGTTTTTATCACTCCTTGTAATTTTTGTTTTCTCATGCGCTGCGAAACAGGTCAGGGTTCAGGAAGAAAGGCCTTTGCCTCCAAAGGATGCTTACTATCAGTATATGCTCGGTTATTTTGCAGAAAAAGAAGGAAAGTGGGAAGAGGCAATTGCATATTACAATAAGGCCCTTGAGTCTGATCCTTCATCTCCTTACCTTAGAACGCAGATTTGTTATATGCTTCTCAGAACAGGCAAGGTGGCTGATGCAATATCACAGGCTGAAGATATAATCAAGTCAGACCCTGATTATGTCCCTGTCCTCATGCTGCTTGGAGAACTGTATAACAGCAAGAAAAGGACTGAAGACGCAATAAATATTTATGAAAAGATTCTGAAGTTAGAGCCGGAGAACCAGGAAGCATCCCTGTTCCTGAGCCTCCTGTATGCTTCCAGAAAAGAATACGGAAGGGCTATCAGTATCCTCGATGAAGTCAGCGCCAAACATCCTGATAATATAATGGCTACCTATTATCTCGGATCGCTCTATATTGACAATGGAGATCTGGTGAAGGCTTCGGAATATTTTGAAAAGACAATTGCACAAAAACCCAATTTTGATGCAGCCTATTTTAATTTAGGGATAATCAGCGAAATGAACAATAAACTGAAAGAGGCTGAGGAATATTACAATAAGACGATTGAAGTAAATCCGCACAACCTTCAGGCCAGGGAAAGACTGGCACAGATCTATTTCAGGCAAAAAGAAACGGATAAGGCGATAGAGCAGTATGAGAAGATCAGCAGCAGGCTTCCTGTAAACCTTGAGATACATATAAATCTCGGGATACTCTATTTTGAAGACAAACAGTATGAGAGGGCTGTTGAGGAATTCAGGATTGTGCTCGAATCCCGGCCTGACAATACAGGAATACGATACTATCTCGCATTAACGCTTGGAGAACTTGAAAGAACCAATGAAGCCATACTGGAACTTAAGAAAATAATCCAGCAAGCCCCAAAAAATCTCAACGCATTTCTTTATATGGGATTTTTATATTCAAAGAGTAACAGGGATGATGATGCAATTGCGGTTTATGAAGAGGTGCTGACTTTCGAAAAGGAAAAACCAGAAGTTTATTTCTATCTTTCAACGATATATATCCATAAAAAAGATTATGCAAAGGCAGGGAAAATATTGAAGGATGCAATCCCCCGTTTTGAAAACAACGAAGATTTGAATTTTAATCTTGCCATAGTATATGAAAAAGCAAAAATGTTTGATGAGATGACTGGGTATTTGAAGAGGGCTATCGAAATTAATCCGAAACATGCAGAAGCGCTGAACTACCTGGGTTACAGTTATGCAGATAAAGGGATAAACCTCAATGAGGCTCTTTCACTCATAAACAGGGCGCTTGAACTGAAACCTGAAAGCGGCTACATAATGGACAGCCTCGGATGGGTATATTATAAATTAGGGAAATACGATGATGCTCTGAAGATATTATTGAAGGCAGTAGAAAAAGTAAAAGATGATCCTGTTTTATATGAACATCTGGGGGATGTCTGTAACACGATGGGATTAAAAGAAAAAACCAGGGAATACTGGCAGAAATCGATTGAGTTTCATACAAAAGGTGATGATGAAGGCTTAAAAGAGAGAGTCGAAAAGAAAATAAAAGAACTCGGACACGGAGACAGGGAGAAGCTGTGATCCGGAGAGATTTTTCTCCGCGTCAGTGTATTCCTGATTTACCCTCACGATCTGCCCCACTTTATTTGCGCGCCCCTGCAAAAATCAACTGGTTCCTTAAGATAGTCGGAAAAAGAGACGATGGCTTCCATAATATTATCAGTTTGATGCAGTCTGTAAACCTTTATGACAGCCTCGTAATTGAACATGCTGATTCTGTTGATATTGCGACTGATCCGGATATCCCGCTTCACGATAACATCGTATATAAAACAGTAAATATTCTGAAAAAACATACACACTGCACAAAGGGAGCCAGAATTCAATTAAAAAAGAAGATACCTGTTGGCGCCGGACTTGGCGGGGGAAGCAGTGATGCGGCATATGCATTATCAGGATTGAATACATTATGGGGACTTCAATTAAGCCAAGAAGAATTAAACGCAATTGGCGCAGAAATAGGTTCAGATGTTCCATTTTTCTTAAACGGTACTTCTGCTCTGGTCGAAGGAAGGGGTGAAAAGGTTACGCCATTGAAAATACAGTCATCTGTCATGCTTCTGCTTGTTAAACCTCCTGTCTCTGTTTCCACAGCCTGGGCTTATACATCCTTTGACAAATTTGATACGGATAAGTTGACAAAAAAACCTTTTGATATTAAACTTTTCTGTCAGGCTTTAAACAGGAAGGATTTCGCCTCCCTCGGGAAAATGCTCGATAATGATCTTGAAGAAGTGGTTGCTGAAAGATATCCTGTTATCAGACAGATAAGACAAAAATTGACGGGAACAGGGGCGGCAATCTCCGGAATGAGCGGCAGCGGTTCCACAGTATTTGGTGTTTTTGAGAATAAAGATAAGGCTGCTGCTGCTGCTAAGACAATGAAGCCGAATTGGTACTCAATAGTTGAAACGCTGTTAAGAGTTGAAAGTTAAGAGTTAAAAGTTAAGGAACAAAACAAATCATTAAGGAATGACTTTCAACTTTTGACTTTTCACTTTTAACTTTTTTTAAAGGTGGGGCGTCGACAAACGGCAAGTCAGGAGACTTTGGATCTCCCATCTGGAGGTTCGAATCCTCCCGCCCCAGCCAGCACGAATTTACTAATAACTTTCAACTTATAACTTTTTTATATTTGGAGGAGTGATGCCTGAGGGAATTAAACTCTTTACCGGTAATGCACATAAGGGTCTTGCAAAGGAGATTGCAGATGATCTCGACATACCTCTTGGAGATGCTACTGTATCAAAATTCAGTGATGGTGAGATCACGGTTCATCTCAATGAAAATGTCAGAGGCTCTGATGTCTTTGTTCTGCAACCGACCTGTATGCCGGTAAATCATAATCTCATGGAACTTCTTTTGATGGTGGATGCACTCAAGAGGGCATCCGCACGAAGAATAACTGCTGTGATACCTTATTATGGCTACGCAAGACAGGACAGAAAGGTTCAGCCAAGAGTGCCTATATCTGCAAAACTTGTTGCTGATCTGATAACCGCCGCTGGTACAAACAGGGTGCTCACTATGGATCTTCACGCTGCACAGATTCAGGGTTTTTTTAATATCCCTGTTGATAATCTTTATGCCTCACCTGTGTTGTTCGATTATGTACATAACAAATATAATTCCCAGAATCTTGTCATTGTTTCACCTGATGCAGGTGGTGTTGAGAGGGCGAGGTCTTTTGCCAAGAAACTCCAGTGCTCTATTGCAATCATTGATAAAAGGCGTGAAGTTGCAAATATATCTCAGATAATGAACGTAATAGGTGAAGTGAAAGGTAAAGATGCTATTATTCTTGATGATATGATTGATACGGGTGGAACTACTATTCAGGCCGTTTCAGCTCTGAAAGAAAAGGGAGCAAAGAATGTTATTGCTGCATGTACACATGCCGTGCTTTCACATAATGCGGTTGAAAAAGTGAACAATTCCGAGCTTGAGGAGCTTATTGTTACAAATACGATTCCGCTTGACAGCAAAAAAGAAAAGTGTAAGAAACTGACTGTGTTGAGTATAGCGACTCTCATTGGAGAGGCGATAAAAAGGATTCATGAAGAATCTTCTATAAGTTCGCTTTTTGTATAAAGGAAAAGGAGGAGAAATGGAAAGGATAACTATTGCTGTAGAGAAAAGGGGAGAGACAGGCAAAGGAGTAGCAAGATCTCTGCGGAGGAATGATATGATTCCTGCGATACTTTATAGAGCTGGAGACTCACTGCCGATAAAGATACCCAAGAAGGAGATTACGCAATTCATTAATACAACTTCCGGTGAACAGGTTATGGTAAACCTTCAATTCAAAGACGGCGAGAACAAACTTGCCCTTATGAAGGATTATCAGGTAGACCCTACGAAGAGGGAATTGCTCCATGCAGATTTTTTTGAAGTATTGCTTACAGAGAAGGTAAAAGTGAGTGTGCATATAACCACTACCGGAGAATCGATAGGGGTAAAGAGGGACGGAGGGCTGCTTCAGAACCCGCTGAGAGAAATAGAAATTGAATGCCTTCCGGATAAAATCCCCGGCCATGTAAAAATAGATATCTCAGGGCTTGAAATAGGCCAGTCATTACATGTCGGCGACCTGAAGCTTGAAGAAGGCATTAAGGTTCTTACAAATCATAGTGAAGTTATAGCGAATGTTATAGCTCCTGCTGTTGAAGCAGTTGCGCCTGTTGAGGAGGTTGCTGCAGCGCCTGAGGTTACAGAACCTGAGGTGATCAAGAAGGGCAAGAAAGAAGAAGAGAAGGAAGAGGAAGCGAAAAAATAACTCTTCGGTATCTTTTTTAAAACATATAACTTTTTACTTTTAACAGTTAACTATATTTATGTGGCTAATAGCCGGCCTCGGAAATCCAGGAAGAAAGTATGAGAGAACCAGACATAATGTCGGTTTCATGGTGATTGAGGAATTTGCTTGCAGGAATAACATAGATTTAAGAGATAAAAAAACTTTCAGAATCGGAAGGGGTTCTGCAGACGGAAATGATATCCTGCTTGTAAAACCCCTTCTTTATATGAATCTGAGCGGACATGTTATTCAGGATATGCTAAGAAAGTTTAGTATCGAGCCTGCAAATCTCATAGTGATCCACGATGACCTTGACATGGAAACAGGAAAACTGAGAATCAGAAAGACAGGTTCATCAGGCGGACACAAAGGCATTGAATCGATAATAGATAATACAGGTTCCAGGGATTTTTTAAGGGTGAAGATCGGTATAGGAAGAGAAGAAGGTATGCCTGCTGAGGACTATGTCCTGAGGAAGTTCAGGAGGGAAGAACTTGCAGCAATGAAAGAAGCGATTCAGAAAGCAGCAGATGTAATCTACTCGATTATCACAGAAGGGGTAGATAAAACGATGAACAGATATAATTGACCCTTATAAAGGGAAAAACATATGAAAGACATGCTTGGCAGAGAGGAACTGATCCCGGTAGAAAAGGCTTTAGAGCTCCTTTTTGCATATGCACCCTTCAAAAGACCCGCTGAAATCAGCCTGCCTATCGATAAAACGTACGGAATGATAATTTCAAGAGATGTCATTTCACCTGAAGACCTGCCTTCGTTTCACAGGTCAACGGTTGACGGGTTCGCAGTAAATTCTGCTGATACATTCGGCGCTACGGAGGGGATGCCGTCATATCTGAACATGAAAACTGAAATATTCATGGGAGAAACCCCTCGCTTTTCGCTGGGGAAGGGTGAGGCAGCAAAAATTGCAACAGGTGGGATGCTTCCCGATGGTTCTGACTCTGTTGTGATGCTGGAACATACACAGCAGGTAGATGAAATCATAATAGAGGTTGTAAAACCTGTTTCACCCGGGGAGAATGTAATTCACGCAGGAGAGGATGCGAAAAAGGGTAAGTGCATTTTGAAAAGCGGTCACAGGCTAAGACCGCAGGATATCGGAGCGCTTGCCGGTCTCGGTATCACGGATGTTTGGGTTTACAGGAGACCACAAGTGTCTATAGTATCAACAGGCGATGAAATAGTGCCTGCTGATAAGCCTGTTAAGCCAGGCCAGGTCAGGGACATAAATTCTTATACTCTTGCAGGATTGATTTCAGGCGCCGGAGGCATTCCTGTAAAAAAAGGCATTTTCAGCGATAAGTATGATCTCATAAAGGATGTTATTGAAAATTCTTTGAGAGATTCGGATATGATCTTGATTTCAGGAGGCAGCTCGGTAGGCACAAAGGATGTGACTGCAAAAGTGATAAATGATCTTGGCAGGCCGGGTGTCTTGTTCCATGGCGTATCATTAAAACCCGGCAAACCAATGATAGGAGGCGTTATTGAAAACACGCCTGTATTCGGTCTCCCGGGACATCCGGCAGCGGTTAATATCTGTTTCGAAATCTTTATCAGGCCTGTTCTGGGAATTCAATCAGGAGCAAGAGAAAATAGATTTAACAGCAGGAAAAGGACTATACAGGCAAAGATTGCAAGGAACATTTCCTCAAGCCCCGGCAGAGAAGAACATATAGGGGTAGCCCTTGAAGAAAGAGATGGAGAAATATGGGCGGCGCCCCTGCTCGGCAAATCAGGGCTTATTACAACATTAACAGGGGCAGACGGAACAATTGTTATCCCGTTGAGGAAACTCGGAATCTATGAAGGAGACACAGTTGAAGTCACAATTTTTAATGAATAAAAATGTTGACGAAATCCTCAGTAAGTGATAAGCTTTTTTCAAAATACCTTTTGCGAAAGATGAAGGGTTTTTAAGAGAAGAAGGCCGGCTATGAGAAATCTCTCTGCGATAAAGTCGCTGCATCATAAAAAAACAACCGCAATACTTATTGCAGTCACAATAATCATTACCTTCTCTGTAGCAACAGAGACATTCCCTGCCGATTCCAGCACAGAATACCAAAAAGCTCTTCAATACTATAACAATAGAAAATATAAAGAAGCTGTAAAACTTTTTAAAGAATACGCAAAGAAGAAACCTGACGCTACTGTCTATTACCGGATCGGCTATGCATTGTACCAACTCCGTGAATTTGATGAAGCGAATAAGTATTTCAGAGATGCATATCTCATCGACCCGGGTTTTTCACCCGGCCCTATCAGACCTCCTAAGGAACATCCGCAGGAAGAGAAAAAGATTGATGAACCGGCTATTAAGCAAGATACTTCAAAAAAGGAATCAAATATTCTTCCACATATTCTACAGAAAGGGGAAACCTGATAAGACGACGGAGCCTGCAACTATCAGCTAAAGCTTCTACCAGTTGCTGAAATCCCTGGCAGGATCAGATTATTTATCTATCGTTATATCGTTGTCCGGAACTACTACGACCTTCAGAGAATTTTTAGCCTCAGCAACCAATTTGAAGCCCTGTGTAATGGATGACAGCGGAACCCTGTGTGTTATCATTTCTCTGACATTGATCATGCCGCTGTCAATCAGGTTTATTGCCTGCTTTAAATCATCAGGCGCGGCGCCATATGAAAATGTCACAGTAATCTCGTCTCTCCAGAATCGCAAGGAAGGGATGCTTATATCATTTTGAGGGATAGCGAAAAAAAGTACCGTTCCTTTTCTGTTGACAGAGGACAGGGCATTGTCAACTGCCTGTTTTGAAGCAGCACATACAATCACACGATCTGCCAATCTGTCGTCGTTGATTTTTCTCAGAATATCAACAGAATACTCTCTTGCGTCAATTGACCGATCGGCACCAAATTCCATCGCCTTATTCATTCTGTAGTCATTGATATCAGTTGCGATTATTTTCATGCCTTTCAACTTTGCAAGTTGAACATGCAGAATGCCTGAAATACCCGAGCCTATTATCAAAACTGTCTGACCTTTTTGCACGCCTATCTGATTCTTGCCGGCAATTGCACATGCCAATGGTTCAATCATCGCAGCATCCTCGTAGGTAAGACTCCCGGGAAGCAGAAAAGTCCCGTATCTGAGATTTTCTTCAGGCACCCTGATATATTCCGCGAAACCTCCCGGATAATAATTACCAGTATGAAGTGACTCGCAGGCAGTATAATTGCCTTGTATGCAATGATGGCATTTGTAACATGGCACATGGTGAGAAACAAATACCCTGTCACCTGTTTTGAACCCCTCAACATTACTTCCAATCTCAACAATTTCTCCTGCCGCCTCATGCCCCAGAATTCGGGGAGACTTCTTGATCCGATACCACTCCATTACATCAGTTCCGCATATTCCACAGGCCTTCATTTTGACCAGGATTTCATTATTGGAAATAGAGGGCATTGGCCGGTCTTCGATCCTTATGTCATTGTTGTTGTAATAAACCGCAACTTTCATATAATTAGTTTTATGGAAAGATATAGTGTTTGAGCGGATTCTTTTGCTGATAGTCGATTGTGAATTAATTTAAGAAAATAAAGAGGCAAAAGCCTCAGAGTCCCGATAGATATCGGGACGAGAATGAGCGAAAATTCTTTATCTTTCCAGTTCAAATAAATAAATTATTTTTTTGAATAGATCTCAAATGCTTCATCAACAGAAGCGCCTTTATGTACTACTGCCCTTATTGCTTTAATCATTCCGGAAGGGTTGTCACTCTGAAAAATATTTCTGCCCATATCAACGCCTGATGCTCCTTCTTTGATAGCATTTGCAGTCATCTGCAGGGCGTCTCTCTCAGGTATCTTTTTCCCGCCTGCCATAACAACAGGAACCGGGCATCCTTCCACTACCTTGTAAAAATCCTCGCAATAATA
>VGWX01000015.1 GCA_016873615.1 Nitrospira sp.
CTGAACTCCAGCAGCTTAAAGTAAAATATCTCGGGAAAAAGGGTCTTGTTACAACAAAGCTCAGGACCCTTTCCGCAATCTCTCCTGAAATAAGACCTGTATACGGCAAGGCAGTAAATGAAGTAAAGGTCTATATAGAAGAAGAGATAGACAGAATAGAATCTCTTCTCAAGAGTGAAGAGTATAAAAGACGCATCCTTTCAGAAGCTATAGATATAACGCTGCCCGGCAAGTTTACTCCATTTGGAAGAGAACATCCGATTACCAGGATTCTTTCAGAAATAACTGCAATTTTCGTTTCTATGGGATTTGAAATAGCAGAAGGCCCTGAGGTAGAGCGCGATTATTATAATTTTGAGGCATTGAATTTTCCCAAAGATCATCCTGCAAGAGACATGCAGGATACCTTTTTCATTTCTGATGATGTTGTTCTCAGGACGCATACCTCTCCTGTACAGGTAAGGGTTATGGAGAAAAGGAAGCCTCCCTTAAAGATTGTTGCTCCTGGTAAGGTTTATCGCTGTGATGCGGATGTATCCCACACTCCCATGTTCCACCAGGTGGAAGGATTCATTGTTGATACTGACATTGCCTTCAGCGACCTCAAAGGTGTTCTGGAGGCATTTATCCACAGCATTTTCAGTGCAGAAACCCCTGTGAGATTCAGGCCGAGTTTCTTCCCGTTCACAGAACCAAGCGCAGAAGTGGATATCGGCTGCATATTCTGTTCAGGGAAGGGTTGCAGGGTTTGCAAGCATACAGGCTGGCTTGAGATATTGGGTGCAGGAATGATCAACCCGAGGGTATTCGAAATGGTCGGATATGATCCTGAGGCCTATACAGGATTTGCCTTCGGCATGGGCGTCGAAAGAATAACCATGCTCAAGTATTCTATTGACGATATACGGTTATTCTTTGAGAATGATTTGCGGTTTCTGAAGCAATTCTGATCATACCGAATAATGCAATTAACCACAGAGTACACGGAGAATCATATTGATAATAAAAGAGACACTATCAGTTTTTATAATTTACTCTGTGTACTCAGAGGTTTTATTAAACTGAATTTTTGGGATTTATAATATACGTCTGATTTTGTCGAAGGCCTCTTCTATTATATGCGGCTTGGGAAGGAACGTGGTTCTGAAATACACTCCATCCTCCTGTCTTCCGAACCCTGAACCAGGGACAAAGACGACCCCTTCCTTCAGCGCAGCACGCACAAATTCCAGGTCTTTCTTCCATTTTGGTGTTTCTATCTTTATGAATGCGTAGAACGCGCCGTTGGGAACAGGGTACTGGAGCGGCATATTGCGTGTAATCTTCATAAAAGCATTCCGTCTTTCAAGTAGTTTCTTTCTTATATCTGTAACATAAGCCGGGTATGACGGGTCTGTTATTGCGGCAGCAGCGGCCTTCTGATATTCCCAGTTTACTGAAAGGCGCTGGTTGCACAGAAGAAAAAACGCATTCTTAACCTCATCCCACTTATCCCCATGAAACGCTACCCATCCTATCCTTGCGCCGGGGTTGTTGAAGTTCTTCGAAAGAGAACTGCCGTATATGAATGGCACCTTGCCTCTGGCTATTTTCCTGAAGTCTATAAGGTTGCCTTCAAATATAAGCTGGTCGTAAGACCCATCATAAAAAATCGGCACATCGTATTCAGCGCAGAGTTTGACGACTTCAGAGAGGTTCTTTTCAGAATATACTGCGCCCAGCGGATTATTCGGATTGATTATAACCATCGCTTTTGCGCCCTCTATCTTCTTTGCGAGGTTTCCTATATCTATCTGTCCGTCTGCATCGTGCCTGTAGAAGATACTATCACCCTCAAACTGCTTTGCCTTGCTGAGATAAAGCGAATATGCCGGGTTCGGAAGCAGAACCTTTTCTCCAAAACCGATGAACGAATGGAAGAAGAAGTCAATGCCCTCAGTAAGACCTGCGACAGCAAACACATCCTCCGGCCTGCACTTTTCGATCTTTGCCACAGTATTTCTGAGATCTTCGTCGCCTTCGGAAGGAGCATAACCTTTATAGTTTTCATCGAGTGCGCTTTTCACCCTATCGGCTATCACACCGAATGGTTTGAAGTCATACTGAGGCGGATCTCCGATGTTGAGGTAAATCATCTTTTTGCCTTTTGCCTCTTCACGCTTCGCCTCCATCACTATGTCCCTTATCGGGTAACTTACAACATTCATCCTTTCAGTAGGCTTATAAGGCAGTTTTCTTTTAAGTTTAAGGTGTATCATAATCTTCACTCCGTAAAATTTATGGGTTCTAATCCCAGTTTATTGCAAAAGAAATCTCCAGATGAACTGACAGGAAATTAATTTTCAGTATAGAAAAGAATACCACTTAAGGAGAAAATTGACAAGAGAGAGGTGTTGATTTTCGGATAAACGCTCTATCCATCGAGTGTTTTTCAGCCTGCGCTAAATGTTTATAAAAGGATCGGGTCAGTGACTTTTTAATGGAAAGTCATAGCGGCTTTTCGTAGATTCTGTATTTCTTGTATAACCTTCCACCGATCATCTCGACAAGTCTTTGAGTAGAGATATTGTCCTCCAATATCCATGAAAAATCGACCCGTCTGTAACCGCCTTTTTTCACTCCTTTGAACCCTTCACGAAAGAGCAGGGCGTCTACGCCTCTGTTCCTGTATTCTGACTTAATGCCGAGGAGCATCATTCTGAGGTCTTTAATCCTTTTTGAGTAATAAATGGCCTTAATAATGCTTATGGGGTTCATTTTCCCTTTCATATGTTTAAGGACAAAGTTAAAATCCGGCAATAATCCCATAAAACCGACAGGCTCGCCGTCTTTCTCAGCAACCACCGTCATTTCAGGAACTACAACAGGTTTCAGGTTGTTCCCGAGAAAGACAGTTTCCTCGTCTGTCAACGGAATAAATCCCCAGTTCTTTGCCCATGCTGAATTGTATACCTGCTGGAATATCCGAATATCCCTGATGAAGTTTTTTTTGTCTACAGGCCGTACACTGATCCCGCTTCTTGTGGCTATGTCGGCGACCCTGTGAATTTTGTCCGGAAGCTCTTCAGGGGCATCGATAATATACGCATAAAGATCCTTTGCCTTCTTCATGCCGTATGCTTCCATAAGCTCATTGTAATAGGAAGGATTATAAGGCATCATGAGCATGGGACTGCTGTCAAATCCCTCTATCAGGGAACCACATTCCTCATTTGTAGAAAAGTTCATCGGACCCCGCATGATCTCCATACCCTGCTCTGTAAGTTTTTCAGAAACTTTTCCAAGAAGGGCTGATGCTATCTCCTGATCATTGACAGTTTCGAAAAAACCGAAAAAACCTGCCTTTTCTTTGTGATATTCAATATGCCTCCGGTTGATTATCGCTGTTATCCTTCCAACAGTCTTCCCATCCCTTTTTGCAAGAAAATATTCTGCGGTTGCGTGAAGGAAGAACGGATTCCTGTCTGAAAAGAGCTTCTGCATCTCTCTGATGAGGGGAGGGACATAGAAAGGGTTTTTTGAATACAGGGGAAACGGTAATTGTATAAAGTCATTGAGGTCTTTGGAGGATTTAACCTCAATAACCTCTGTCATCCTATCAGGCCTAACTTCCTTCCAACCTTCTCAAATGCCTTAAGCACCTTATCAAGTTGCTCGTCTGTATGCGTTGCCATATAGCTTGTCCTTATAAGAGCCATACCATTAGGAACTGCCGGGGTTACTGCCACGTTTGCGAATATCCCCTCATCCTGAAGCATCATTGCCATGAGAAAAGCCTTTTCATCGTCACCGACGATTACCGGTATTATCGGTGTTTCACTGCGACCGGTCTGTAACCCGATCTGCTTAAAGCTGTTTAACATTTTCCGGGTGTTTTTCCATAACTGATCTCTTCTTTCGGGTTCGTTCTCAATAATATCAATGGCAACGCTTACTGAAGCAACAGATGCCGGCGGTGGACTTGCACTGAATACCAAAGACCTCGCAAGGTGTTTTATAAAATGTATTACCTCGGCGGAACCGGAAATGAAGCCTCCGATAGATGCAAGTGATTTACTATAGGTTCCCATGATCAGATCAACCTCGTCTTCAAGGCCGAAGTGTTCGGCTGTACCCCTTCCTGTCTTGCCAAGGACGCCGATACCATGCGCATCGTCAACCATCAACCGGGCGTCGTATTTTTTTGCGAGCGCAACGATATCCGGAAGGTTTGCAATATCACCCTCCATGCTGAAAACGCCGTCAACAACTATCAGTTTATCTTTATCTTCATATTCCTTGAGAACCCGTTCAAGATCTGCCATGTCATTATGCCTGAACTTTTTTATATCGCCAAATGAAAGACGGCATCCATCGATAATGCTCGCATGATCCATCTTGTCAATGATCACAATATCGTCTTTTCCTACCAGGGCTGAGATTACACCCAGGTTTACCTGGAAGCCGGTGGAAAAGACAAGAGCGCTTTCTTTTCGCATGAAACCGGCAAGCTTTTCCTCAAGCTGGACATGTATATCGAGGGTGCCGTTCAGAAAGCGCGATCCGGCACAGCCAGTGCCATACTTTCTGATCGCTTCGATCGCAGCCTCTTTGACCTTAGGGTGGTTTGTCAGTCCGAGATAATTGTTGGAGCCTACCATGATCATTTTACGGCCATCCATGATAATCTCAGGGTCCTGAGCGCTCTGGATAGTCCTGAAAAAAGGATACAATCCCTTGGAAATGAGATATTTTGCTTTATCAAATCTGGAGCATTTATCGAAAATATCTGTTGATTTTTTTACAGCCATCTGTGAATCCTGTACCAATCCGCCGTCCATTTTATCCCTTCCTTTATTCCAACCTTTGGCATAAAGCCTATTTCTTCCCTTGCCTTCTGTGCATTACAGATCCAGTGGGAATGTCTGAAATCTTTTATTCTGTCTCTGTTGATGATACCCTGCTTATTTATCCTTTCGCTTATATATGCAAAGAGCGGCATAATATATTTCGGAATTCTTAATGGTATCGCCTTAACATCAAGGGCAGAACATATTGTCTTTGCAATCTCTTCTCCTGTATGAAAAGTATTATCGCATACAAAATATATTTTACCTTCAGCCGCTTTATTCTCAGCAGCTGATATTATACCCTGAACAAGGTCATCAACATACAGTAAAGAATAATAACATTTTCCCATATCAAAGAAAAAACCTTTTTTGATCATTTTGAAGAGTACAAGCATATCCTTATCTCTCGGACCATATACGGCAGGCGGTCTGAGTACGGTAATGGGTAGGGTGTCTTTATATTGCAAAACCGCTTTTTCGCCTTCGAGCTTGCTTCTGCCGTAATCCGATACAGGCGCAGGATTTACATCTTCCTTAGCAGGTTTGCCATCAGGGCTCGGGCCTGATGCAGCAAGGCTGCTTAAATATATGAATCTTTTTAGTTTCGGGTTTTTGTCGGCAACAGTCCTTATAAGGTTTTCTGTGCCTCTTGCATTCATACTGAAAAAGTCATCTGCCGAGCATGATTTCGTGACGCCTGCGATATGAAAGATGTAATCGAAATCAGCGACTGCTTCAAGAAGAGTTTCCCTTTTTGTGCAGTCACCTTTGATGAAATTGAGATTAAGGGGCTCGATCCATTTCAGGTTGGAGGTCTGTCTTGAGAGGCAAGTTACCTTAAACCCTCTTTTTACGAGTTCCTCACATAAGTGGCTTCCGATAAAGCCAGTAGCTCCTGTTACCAGGGCATTCATAAGGTAGTATTATTCTGGGCAATGAACATATGAAGAGTCAAGTCCGGATCAAAACAGAGAATGATTTCAAGGCATTATTGCTTATTGGGAACCATATGAATGCAGCCCTGAGAGAAGCAGATTGACGCCCAGATAGGTGAACATAACTGCCATAAAACCAACAACAGAAACAACAGCCACCTTTTTCCCCTTCCACCCTCTGACCATTCGTCCGTGGAGATAAAAAGCATAGATGAACCAGGTTATCAGCGACCATGTCTCTTTCGGATCCCAGCTCCAGTAAACGCCCCATGCCTGATCAGCCCAGATAGCGCCGAAGACAAGACCGCCTAATGTAAATATGGGGAAGCCAAAGGCAATGCTTTTATACGTAATTTCATCCAGCATATCAGCATTGAGATCAAATTTTTCTATAACTGTTCTGAGCACATGTCCATATCTCCAGACAATAAACAGGGTTATAAAAGCCAGACCCCAGCTGAGGATTTTAACAACTGCTGAAGGATTCAGGAATGAAGTCTTAAACAAGTAGCTTTTTATAAATATGTCGGGTTTAACCATAACCTTGAATGTCAGCAAATCAAGGCCCATTGAAGCTAAAACGATAAAGAAAATGCCGAAAGTAAGTGTCCAGAATATATACGATAGTTCATTCCTTTTCCCGGTCGACAGAATGAGGTACATGAGGCCGGTGCTGAAGGACATGGAAAAAGCAGCGTACGCAATAAAACTCATTGTGACATGAGCGAGAAGCCAGTTGCTCTTTAATGCAGGGACGAGCGGCTGAATCTCTTTGGAAATACCTGTCAGATCGATAAATGCCAGTGCGAGACCTGCAACCGGCGTGATGAATGCGCCGAATGAACGGTTCTTAAACTTAAACTCAATAATCAGATATCCCGCAATCAGACACCATACAAAAAATACGAGCGATTCATAGAGGTTTGTCATAGGGGCTGACCGCAAAAAACCCATTCCGCTCAATTCTGCAAATTCGCTCCATCTCAGGATTATTGCCGCTGTTTGCGCTATAAAACCAGTTATCGTTATTGTTGTGGCTGCAATCCCAACCTGTGATTTCTTAAATGCAAGATATGCAATATAAGTCATCATAGCCGTGATATAGGCCATTGTCGATAATCCAAAGAAAAAGGAACTGTCCATCTATTTTACCCCTTCCTGTTTTTTCCTGAGGATGGAGATTATTGCATCAATCTTTCTTTCGAATGCAGCCCTGTTTTTATTCGTGATAGCTCCTACCAGCACCCTCGTATTATTTTTATCCTCGACAGCTTTAATCCATATTTTACGATGGCTCATAAATAATGCGATAAAGAGTCCTATGCTCATAGCTATACATCCGAGATACACTATCCATACTCCCGGGTCTTTTCTTACCTGTAATCCGGTGAACTCGCCCCCCCAGTAATCAATGAACTCAACCCTGTGCCCGTCAGGCAACTGCCAGGTATTCGGCTGCCTTCTCAACAACCAGCCGGAGAACGTATTTTTACCGGCCCCGGAGAATTCAATAAAGACCGCAGGATTGTTCATATGATCCGAGTAGGTAAAAGCATGACCATGCTCATCCACTTTTAGAGCAGGACTGAAATCAAGGATCTTGCCTGATACACTGGTTCCGGGTATCTGAAAAGATTCTCCAAATCTCAGATTAGTGTTCGAGGTTTTCCCATCATTTGATATAAGCCTGAATACAAAGATCCCTCTCCCGATGCTGTCAGGCACCATGCCATAACTTGACTGATAAAACGTTATTCCTTCATATGTCAAGGGATCGTTGACTGCGATCGACTTTTGCAGAACTTCCCTTCCGTTCTTTATTATGGTCAGCCAGCTTCTGTATTCCTTGGGCATATCCGACATCCCATAAAATTCTACATCGAAATTATCGCAACGGATATCAAAACCCAGGGGTATCTCCTTATTCATGCCTGAGAATGCAGCATTTGATACAGCTCCTTCAGGCAGATTTAAATAACCTTTGAACCCAAACCGTATCCCGATTATTGCGCCGGCGAGTATTACGAGGATGCTGAAATGCGTTATATATACACCAAGCCTGCTGTATGTTCCTTTCCGGGAAAAGAACTGATAACCATCACCTTCCTGAACCTCCTGACAGCTGAATCGAGCGCTTTTGATCGCATCTGCAAGAAGCGCCTTGTTATTATCAGGTTTTCCTTTAAGTATAATCTCTCTATTTAGGATCAGTTTTTTTATGCTTTCCTCAGACATTGGACTGATCGGTTCCTTGATTAATTTCCATATCCTTGGGAGCCTCTCGAGAGAACAAATGATAATGTTAACAGAAAAAATGATTAACAGGGCTGTGAACCACCATGAATGATACATATCCATAAACCCGAATTTCTCAGATATGTTGTACAGGGAAGGCGCAAGAGATTCGCCGAACAATTTTGAGAGTATCTGCATATTTTTCGCAGGTTCAGCTCTCTGTTCCAGAATTGTTCCTATTATTGATGTGAGTGAAATCAGTGCGAAGATGACAATTGCAAGCTTAACAGATGCTAAAAAATCCCAGATATTATCTATTAGTGACTTCTTTTTTTCTTGTTCCAAAGCAGAAATTCCTTTCTAAATATAACGACATTAATTCCATGTCATTCCCGCAAGTGAAGCGCGTCGGAAATCCTTCTTTTACGGAAAGATTCCGGACAAGCCGGAATGACAAAATGCAGCTGACTCATGTCGCTGAGTATGAATATTTTTATTTTAATATTTTGTGATCAGATTAAACAAGGATTATTAATTATTAAACTAAAAAATCAGGTTGCCGGTTTAGATAATAATGAATCCTGAAGATGAATTTGCCGGCTGTTCTAAAAAACCGAATGCTTATAAGGTTTTTGTGAGCTCTTTATAGAACTGTTTATTTTCTGAAAACAGAAGCCCGTCCTCAAATTTAATCAAACCTTCATTGTAGAGTTTTGCGAGTGAAGATTCCAAAGACGTGTATTCCTCGCTGCCGGTCAGCATCTGAGATTTTATATGATAGGTTTTCCCTTCTCTGATGAGGTTCTTTACACTGAAACTGTTTATGAGTTTTTCATAGGCAAGCACCCTTTCATCCCCTTTCTTCATCGGAACAAGTCTCTGTGCTAATACAAATAAAAGGTTGTCCACGATGCGGGATCTGATAAGGTTTTGCTGATCAGGTGGGAAGAAATTGATCACCCTTTCTATGGTTGCAGCTGTTGTGCTTGCATGAACAGTTGTTATGACGAGATGACCTGTATCAGCGGCTTGCAGGGCAATAGAAAAGCTTTCCGGATCTCTCAGTTCCCCGATAACAATGACATCAGGATCCTGTCTGAAAATATGCTTCAATCCCTCGTAAAACGTCTGGGTATCAAGTCCGACTTCCCTTTGGTTTACATTGCTCTTCTTGTGTTTATGGAGGTATTCGATAGGGTCTTCAAGGGTGATAATATTGCATCTCCTGTTCGAGTTGATAATATCGATTATCGCAGCAAGGGTTGTGGTCTTGCCATGTCCTGCAGGACCGGAAATGAGAATTAATCCCTGAGGCATCAAAGCATATTCCTTTATCCATACAGGCAGGTTCAGTTCTTCAAGAGAAGGAAGGATGTCTTTAATATGCCTTAATGTGATCGAAAGGGAACCCCGCTGCTTGTACATATTTACCCTGAAGCGACCGATTTCCGGATAAGTTACAGCAAGATCAGCTTCACCTTTCTGTATAAATATCTCCCATTCCTTTTCCGACATAAGTTCCCGGGCGTACCTTTCACAGTCTGAAGGCGTCAAAGAATCCATAGAAGCCCTTTTTATGTCATTGCTGAGTTTTATTGAAGGTGATACGCCGGCGCTAAGGAGCATGTCCGTAGCAGGTGAACTTGCAAGATATTTCAGAAGGGTTATAAGAGGAGGCGCTTTTCTTGTCTCTGTCTTGCGAATCTCTTTTTCAACTCCGGAGCCGGTAAGACCATTTTGGGGATGGGACATAATACTATGGATGGCAGCTTCCATTTGTGAAGAAGCTACTACAACAGGATGAACCTTTTTGCCGAGTGAAAACTCAATATCCCTGATCGTTAGCATATCACGCGGGTTTACCATTGCAAGGGTTATGGAATTCTCGTCCATATGAACAGGGAGAACCTTCATTTTTCTGACTTTTTCGATAGGCAGGATTTTCAGTGTTTCCGGCGCTATATCTATCTTAAAGAGATTTGCTGATGGGATTCCATGCTGCTTTCCGAGGACACCAAGCAGATCATCAGTTGTGATAAAACCCAGTTCAACCAGGATAGATCCTAAATGACCTCCAACCTGAGCCTGCCGTTTCAAAGCATCTTTAACCTGGTTGGTATTAATCAGTCCTTCTTCAATAAGGAGTTCTCCGATGCGCTGTTTCTTTTTAGGAATCAACATGTTATTTTCTAACATGTTTCCCCTTTTTTGTCAATTTTTTGGATAAATGTTAGTATTAACCCAAAAAATGCATTTGGATAAAACCACAGAGTTCACAGAGGTATTTTAAACTTCAAAAAGACTTTTAATTTCAAGCAATTCTCTGCGTCCTCGTGGTATATTTTTGAAAACAATTAAGACTCAATCTTGCATAAAATAGTGCACAGAGGAAATTACAAAAACTGTTAGTTTCTCTTTTATTATCAATATCTTTCTCCGTGTTCTCTGTGGTTAATTGCATTGGTAGAGTTAAACTGGACGATGCATAAATGGTCCGCTATGAATAATTCCTGAAGTGGTGCTATAATTTTTGTAAAAATAAATACTCTCTCAGACGAGGGAAATAATGAAAGTTGTGACCGCAGCAGAGATGCAGGAGATTGACAAAAAGACCATTAAGGAGCCAGGTATTTCAGGCCTTGTACTGATGGAAAGGGCGGGTCTTGCTGTTGTCTCAAAAATAAAGAAACTATTTGGCAGAAAGAAGGTTATTGTTGTCTCAGGAGCAGGGAATAATGGTGGTGACGGGATGGTTATCGCAAGAAACCTCCACAATGAGGGTTGGGATGTTGAAGTCTTTCTGACAGCGATGCCTGAAGATCTGAAGGGGGAGAGTCTGTCACAGTATAAAACCGCTCTAAAAAGCGGGGTATTAATAAAACCTGCAGAAGAGCTTATTATTCACAAGGCATCAATCTTCACACGGCATTCCATTATCGTTGATGCTATCCTGGGCATCGGTCTCAAAAAAAATGTTACCGGTATGTTATCTGAGATTATCAATATACTGAACCAATCAGCATTGCCTGTTATTTCTGTGGATATACCCTCCGGCATCTCATCAGACAATGGACAGGTAATGGGAAACGCTGTAAGGGCAGGTTATACTGTCACCTTTGGTCTTCCGAAAAGAGGCCACTTTCTCCATCCCGGCGCTGAATTTTCCGGGAAACTCTTTATAGAGGATATCGGATTTCCGAAAGCAATGCTCGGATCAGAAAAACCCGGGGTTGAACTGCTTGAAAGGGATTATTTGAACAGATTGATCCCGGTGAGAAAGATTTATTCACATAAAGGCAATTATGGTCATGTGCTTATTATAGCCGGATCACGAGGAAAGACAGGCGCTGCTCTGATGGCTGCTGAGGCTTGTTTGAGAACCGGCGCAGGACTTGTTACAATCGGCATACCAGAGTCTCTGGCAGAGGTGTTCCAGTCGCGTGTTACAGAGGCAATGACCCTGATTCTGCCTGATAATGGTGATGGTACGCTTTCAGCAAAGGCATCAGGCAGAATTCTCGATTTTCTCAAAAAGCGAAGCGATATCCTCGCGATCGGACCGGGCATTGGTGTTACTGCAGGGACTCGAAAACTTTTAAGAGATTTAATAAGCAATTCAGAATCTCCGATGGTCATAGATGCAGATGGAATTAATTCTCTTAACGGAAACAGAAATGTTTTCGCAAAGGCTAAAGCCCCCCTGATTCTGACACCCCATCCGGGAGAGATGGCAAGACTGCTAAAAGAGGCAAAGAGCAAAGATGTAGCCGCAGTCCCGAAAACTTTCGGGATTGGCCTGCGCGATGAAATAGAAAAGGACAGGATAAATACAGCGATATCCTTTGCAAAGGAAACAGGGACGCATCTTGTGCTTAAAGGAGCGCCAACTATTATTGCTGCTCCTGACGGACGAGCATTTATCAATCCAACAGGCAATCCAGGGATGGCCAAAGGAGGGACTGGGGATGTTCTGACAGGGATGATTTCGGGATTTCTCGCTGTCTGCAGAAACCCTTTGCATTCGTGTATCCTTGGAGTGTATATGCACGGCCTTGCAGGAGATATCGGGACATCGGAAATAGGGGAAAACTCATTGATAGCAACAGACATCATAGATAAAATACCGGCTGCTTTCTTTTCTTTGAAAAATAATGAATGAACTGATTTGCCCGGATGTATTCGATGGGAAGGTAAAGGCATTTTTCACAAAGAAACCATTAGGGGCGGATATCCGGAAGATTGCCGATATCCTTTCTATCAGGAGAGAAAATGTTTATCTGCCGACACAGAAACATACTGACAGGGTTCAAGTCTTGAATTCAGCCATGGATCAGGAGACAGCAGATGCAGTTGTAACTGACAGAAACGGCGTTCTTATCGGAGTAAAGGTTGCCGATTGCGTTCCTGTCCTGCTTTTTGACAGGAAAAAGCTGGTCGTTGGCGCTGTGCATGCCGGGTGGCGTGGAACAGCTGAAAAGATAACACAGAAGACCATTGCTTTGATGATTAAGGAATATGATTCATCGCCTCTTGATATAAGCATGGCTCTTGGCCCGAGTATAAGGGGAGAGTGTTATCAGGTTGACATAGAAGTGAAGAACGCTGTTTGCAAAGCTACAGGAGATGGTGATTACTATATACAAAAGGATAATAAATGCTATGTCGATCTTTCCTCAGCAAATATGCTTCAGGCAATATCGATAGGTGTTCCTGAAGAAAACATATGGGTTTCAACCGAGTGTACATACTGCTTGCCGGAGAACTTTTACTCTTACAGGTATACTAAAGAATATAATGGGAGCCAGGGAGGATTTATCGGGATATTTTCAGAATGATAAAATATCTCAGTAAAGGGCCTGATGATACAAAAGAGATTGGTTACAGGTTAGGAAGGCTTTTACAGCCGGGAGATGTTGTCGGTCTTTATGGTGAATTGGGCACGGGAAAGACAATAATGGTAAAGGGGGTCGCACGCGCATTCGGGATAGATGAGAGAGAGATAGTAAGCGCGAGTTTCACGATCATTTCCGGGTATGATACAATTCCTCCTTTTATACATATAGATTTATACAGAATAGAAGAACCTGAAGAACCTGAACTTGATGCCCTGGGTTTATGGGAATACATTGGCGGCGATTGCATAGCAGTTATTGAATGGGCAGAAAAGGCAGAGAGATGGCTGCCGGAAGACAGCATCAAAGTCACATTTAATCCAATAGGTGAACTTATAAGAGAGATTACAATTGAGGGCATTGATGAAAAAGATTGGAATAATCTGTAAGACCGGAATAACCGAACCATATGAAATACTGAAGGATATTTTACCGTGGCTGAAACGGAAAGGCTGTGTAACCTATATAGACGATGACGCCGCATCTTTTTTACGTATCGAAGGGTTTCCACGTTCACAGATACCGTCGCTGGCTGATTTCATAGTTGTGCTTGGCGGAGACGGCACCATGCTGAGTGTAGCCAGACTTGTGGGTGAAAAAGGCGTCCCGATACTCGGCGTCAATATAGGCGGTCTTGGATTTCTGACAGCTGTGCAAAAGGATGAGGTCTTCGAGGTTCTTGAGAAGGTCATTACCGGAGGATGCCCTGTGGAAGAACGGATTATGCTCTCGGCATGCGTTTTCAGGCATAGTGAATGCATTTCAGAAAATATTGTGGTTAATGACGTTGTGGTGAATAAGGGAGCGCTTGCAAGGATAATAGACCTCGAGACATATATAGACCATAAGTATGTTGCTACCTTTAAGGCGGATGGTCTCATCGTATCTACCCCGACAGGTTCAACAGCATATGCACTCTCTGCAGGCGGACCGATACTTTATCCGACGCTGAACAGTATAGTCCTTGCGCCGATATGCCCTCATACACTCACGAACAGACCGATCGTTTTGCCGGATGATGTCCTGGTAGAAATCGTCTTAAGGTCAGAGAAAGAGGATGTTTTTCTTACACTCGACGGCCAGGTCGGTTTTTCTCTGCGGCAGGGAGATACGATCGAAGTCAGGAAATCTAAATATAAATCAAAATTCTTCATCCCCTGTGAAAGAGACTATTTCGAGATCCTCAGGACAAAATTAAAGTGGGGCGAGAGATAATAGATAAAGATGGAAGCTAAGGGTTAAAAGTGGCAAACATCGTTGAAAATATAAAGGATGTTCTGGAGTTTTACCACGCGTTGGGGTTTGAAAGCCTTCCGGTAAATCTAACGGTGAAAAATAAGCCCGTGGCGATGGGAAGAAAGGTGAAAGATCAAACCCGCTCTGATAAAGAAGATCTTCTGAGGAAATTGAGGGAAGAGATCGGCGACTGCAAGAGGTGCAAGCTTTCAGGCAAGAGGACAAATATTGTTTTTGGTGAGGGCAGCCCTGATGCAAAGCTCATGTTTATCGGCGAGGCCCCGGGCAGGGAAGAGGATATTCAGGCAAGGCCGTTTGTAGGAGATGCAGGAATGGTGCTTACAAGACTCATCGAAAAAATGGGATTCAGGAGAGAAGATGTATATATTGCAAACATAGTGAAATGCAGACCTCCGATGAACCGTGATCCCGAAGCCGATGAAATGGAAGAGTGCAAGGGTTTTGTAGAGAGGCAGATAGAGATCATACATCCGCAGGTGATCATGTCCCTGGGACGGATCTCTGCTATGGCGCTAACCGGCGACGCTAAACTTAAAATAACAGCAATACGCGGGAAGTTTTTTGATTACAAGGGCATTCTCTTGATACCTACATTTCATCCTGCATATCTGATGCGGAATCCTAAAGACAAGTGGCTGACCTGGAGTGATGCACAGAAGGTACTCGAGATACTCAGGGCAAAAAGTTAAATTCAAGAGAGGAAATCAGATGAAAGTATTATGGGCGCCTTGGAGGATGGATTACATTTTATCAGATAAAACAAAGGGGTGTATTTTTTGCGAACTGCCGGGACAGAACAAAGACAGAGAAAACCTTATCCTGTACAGAAGTTCACACAATTTTGTCATTATGAACCGTTATCCGTATAATAACGGCCATATCATGGTTGTGCCCTATGTCCATACCCATTCACTGGACGCTTTGAGTGACGAAATAATGCTTGATTTCATGAAAGTCACGCAGCATGCGGTCAGATCCATTAACAAGGCCTTTATGCCTGAAGGATTCAATATGGGGATAAATATCGGAAAGATAGCCGGCGCAGGCATGGAGGAACATATGCACCTCCACATGGTGCCGAGATGGGCAGGGGATACCAGTTTTATGACCGTGTTTGATGAAGTCAGGGTGATTCCGGAACATATACTGAGCACGTATGACAAGCTGTATGCCGCGTTTCATTCATAAGTTAATTTCCACTTTATTTTCTCGCTTTATGTGGATTCATTCTGTAATCATAACGGGTTTCATTGTCAGTTGTTTATTGGCTGCGGTTCCTGCCTACTCTGTAACAGTCGACCGGGTACTTGCTACAGTTGAAGGTGAAATAATCACCTTTGCCGACTACCAGCAATTTGCCAACAGCATCAGAGGAATAGAAAAAAAAGACGATATTGATGAAAGATTACTGAAGGGCTTGATAGAAGAAAAGATCATCCTACAGGAAGCCAAAAGAAAGGGTATAGAAGTGAGCGAAACAGAAGTAGACAGGAGAATTGAAGAGTTTAAAGCAGAGAATGGGCTTTCTCAGGAAGATTTCGTAAACCTGCTCAGGGAAGACGGTCTGAATATTACAAAATACAAAGATTTTGTGAAGAATGAACTTATGTCGTTAAAACTGATCCATGAAAATATAGATTCAAAGGTAATTATAACTGACAAGGAAATCGAGGATATCTATTATGTTAGGAGAAAGGATTACCTTATCTGTACGGAGAAATTGGAGGTAAAGGCTATCTTTATCAGGTTGAAGGAAGACGCAACCCCTACTGAAATTACAGACCTGAAGCTAAGAGCGCTGAAAATAACAGAGCAACTGAAAGAGGGGACAAATTTTGATTTACTTGTAGAGCAATATTCAGATGAACCATTGAAAAGCCATGAAGGCATACTGGGCTGTTTCGTTAAGGGGGCATTAATCCCTCCGTTGGATAACAAGGTGTTCTCTATGAAACAAGGTGAAACAAGCGATCCGGTCTGGGTCAGTGAAGGTGTATATATTCTGAAGATCACAAATAGAGAACCAGAAAGTTATAAAACAATAGAAGAAGTCAGAGAAGAGTTATATAATATTCTTTATAAACAGAAAAGGGAAAAATTATTCACAGAATGGATAAAGGCATTATGGGAGAAGGCTTCCGTGATACTCAGTCAGGGCTGAGAATATTCATATTCCTTGCTATTCTACTGGTGTTTATTTCGGATATTCACGCAGCCAAAGAAATAGACGTATTTAAAAAAGGATATGAATATTATCTCTCATATCAGCCGGATAAGGCTATAGAAGAGTTCAAGTTGTTTCTGCGGGAATACCCTCAGAGCACTTCCAAAGATGCGGTAATGTTCTGGCTTGGAAAGTCATACTTGCAATTACAGGCTACTGAAGAAGCAAAAAAAGTCTTTTCTGATCTGAAAAAACAGTTCCCTGAGAGTCCATACATTGCATATGTTAATAAAGAATGGAATAAGATGGGCAAGGCAGACTCTTCAGCCGATGTCGTAAAGGCATCTGAAGGTGAAAAAGAAAAAACACAGGATATTCCGGTAAAAAGATATACGGAGGCTGAGGATACAATCAAACTTGTGGAGACAAAGGCGCCGGTGGAGACAAAGGCGCCGGTGGAGACAAAGGCGCCGGCAGAGACAAAGGCGCCGGTGGAGACAAAGGCGCCGGTGGAGACAAAGGCGCCGGTGGAGACAAAGGCGCCGGTGGAGACAAAGGCGCCGGTGGAGACAAAGGCGCCGGCAGAGAACAAGAAGGGGAGTGATAAACTCAGGGTAACAGATGAAAGTAGAAAAGAGAGCAAGGATTTACAGGATGAAATTTTAGAGGCTGATAAGAAAACAAAAAGAAAGTTGTCTCGAAAACCCTATTCCCTTCATCTTGGTATATTCAGGAATAAGGCCAATGCTACTGCCCTTGCAGAGAAATATAAGAAAAGGGGATATAATGCCTTTTTCCAGAAAGACACTTCAAAAGAGAAGGAAACAACATTTTACAGGGTCTTAATCGGCAGGTTTGAGAGTAAACAGCAAGCGGAACAGTATGCCAGGGCATTCCGCACAAAAGAAAAAGTCAACGTAATTGTTTATCGCGAGTAAAAAGATACTTCCTGTCTAACCTATATTATTTATTAAAATTTTATAAGAACATCAAGAGAGAGTATTCTCTCTCATTCTCGGTCGTTCCTCCCTGTGAGGCTTTTGCCTCTTTATATTCAGAATCTATTTGACTATCGGCAAAAGAATCCGCTCAAATACTCTCTCTTGATGAGATATTAATAGAATAAAGTGGGTTAAGAGATCTCTTCTGGTTTTGCGATTTCCGCCTTCCCCGAAAGATATCGGTATAATTTATAGGACAAGTCTATCAGCACGATTATTGCGAGCGCAGCCATAAGTAAAACAAGAAAAGCATCGATTTTATAGGTAAGCGCTTCTGTATATGATAGTGCAGCAGATGCCTTTTCTCTGAATATCCCTATCAGCTCCCACGATGCGGTAAATGTGGTAATAAACATAAAGACCATAGGGAGAAAGGTTACCCACATATATTTCTGTTTGCCTGATTTAACAATAAATATGGTGCCGACTCCAAAGGCGATTGCTGAGAGCAACTGATTTGCCACACCAAACATCGGCCATATTGTGGAGATATTTCCGGAATATATGAGATAACTCCATGCAGATACGACAAGTAAACTTGCAATTATATTGCCCGGCAGCCACCCTGTCTTTCCCAAAGGCTTGTATACACTGCTCCCGAGTTCCTGTAGCAGGAATCTTGCAACCCTTGTGCCGGTGTCTACTGTAGTGAGAATAAATAATGCCTCAAACATAAGCGCAAAGTTATACCAGTATGGCATGAGTGAATACATGCCGGGTAAGCTTGAAAGGATGGAAGCCATTCCAACTGCGAGTGATACTGCGCCGCCCGGCCTCCCCGCAACATCTGTTCCTACCATCCTGGAGTATTCTGTAACTTTTTCAACAGGAAAACCAAGGGCAGCGATTGCATCAAAAGAGAGTTTTGTATTGATTGCAAAATAATCACCCGGAATCAGTATGGTGGCTGCGATAAGGGCCATGACTGCAACAAAACCCTCAATGAGCATGGCGCCAAAACCGATGAGCGGTACCTCTTTCTCGCTCATGATCATCTTCGGGGTTGTGCCTGATGATATAAGAGAATGAAACCCTGATATGGCGCCGCATGCGATTGTTATGAACATAAACGGGAATAATTTCCCAGGGATAATAGGGCCTCCTCCTCCAGCAAACCTTGTAATCGCAGGCATCTGTATGCTTGGCGCTATGATGATGACGCCCAAAGCAAGGAGAAATATGGTGCCGATCTTCATGTATGTCGACAGGTAATCTCTCGGGCAGAGCAGCATCCAAACAGGCAGGACAGAAGCAACAAAACCATAGAGCGCGATCGAAAACACCAGACTGTTTTTCGAAAGATTAAAAAAAGGTTCGAGGAAAGAGCCGGGTATGTAATGTCCTGAGAATACTGCAATGAAAAGGAGAGTGGCTCCGATCAGACTCATCTCTGCAACCTTTCCAGGTCTTATACGATAGAGATAAACCCCCATAAAAAAGGCTATCGGGATAGTCAGTGCGATGGTAAAGGCACCCCAGGGACTTTTTGATAAGGCGTTTACCACGGCGAGACCAAGACCTGCAAGCGCTACGATAAGAATAAACAGTATCGCAAATGACGCAGCAATGCCTCCGACAGGGCCGATCTCCTCTTTTGCCAATTGGGCAAGAGAACGGCCGTTTCTCCTGACAGAAGCAAACAATATAACCATATCATGGACAGCGCCTCCAAGGGCCGAGCCAATGAGTATCCACAGGAATCCGGGAAGATATCCGAATTGGGCTGCGAGCATCGGACCGATTAAAGGTCCTGCACCTGCTATGGCGGCAAAGTGATGGCCGAACAGAACCCAGCGGTTTGTCGGATGATAATCTATTCCGTCATAAAGTCTTTTTGCCGGTGTCGGCCGTTGTTCATCGATAGCAAGAACCTTTGCAGCAAGAAAGGATGCATAGAATCTGTACGTTATTACATAAAAGCATCCTGCAGCAACAACAAGCCAGAGCGCATTTATCTTTTCAGACGGATTGAAAATCCCGACAACAACTGAGAGTGATATAGCGGCGATTAAAGATAATATTATCCAGATGGTTTTTTTTAGCATTACTCTTAAATAATTCTAACATGCAAGATAATAAAACTTCAGTTTTCACAGCGAGCCGCCTGAGGTGACCATTGGTGCGTCGAAAATCTCTTAACAGACACGTTAGATTATATTTAGATAAACGCTTCCATATAGAAAGCCAAGGCACGTTTCTCAGCCGGTCGGTGCTATGTTCTCACAGAACTGCGTATCCGGGACTTGTCAGATTATTCTGTTTGTTTTTTCCCGAAGAAACATCGCATTCGATGGAGAAGAACTTACTTGCGGATTGATGAAGAAGTTAGCGCTGACTGAAATAATCTGCGGAAAGTCGAAGGACATTAAAAAGGCTTGAAAGATAAAGGCAATCGCAGCTTGTCAATCATTGTTTCGCAGAGCTATAATAAACACCATGCGTATATCTTTTAAATGGATAAAAGAACTCCTTGATATAACAGCTTTGCCTGACGAAGCGTCTGACAGGCTGACTATGATAGGCCTTGAGGTAGAGGGGGCAGAGTCTGTTCAGGATGATATTGTTTTTGAAGTGAATGTAACACCGAACAGACCTGACTGCCTGAGCATGATAGGCATAGCAAGAGAATTATCTGCTGCCTACAGAATTCCCCTTAAACTACCGTCCTGTGAGATCAGTGGAGGAAGACCTGTTCCAGATTTTTCTGTTGAAATAGTGAAACCTGAACTCTGCAACAGATATGCAGGCAGGGTTATAAAGGGTGTAAGGATAGCTGATTCTCCTGAATGGATGAAAACCCGTCTTGAAAAATGCGGCATCCGTTCGATAAACAATGTTGTCGATGTCACAAATTATGTGCTTTTGGAATTCGGACATCCCCTGCATGCATTCGATGCTGATACAATTAAGGGCAATAGGATAGTTGTAAACACAGCAGGCGCCAATAATAAAATCGTAACACTCGACGGTGTTGAACGCTCTCTGCCGGAAGATGCCCTTCTCATCCTGGACAGCATAAGACCGATAGCGGTTGCAGGTGTTATGGGAGGCTCGGAAACAGAAGTGACTGCCAAGACAAAGAACATCTTTCTTGAGAGCGCATATTTTGAGCCATTCTCGATCAGAAAGACATCAAAGAAGCTGGGGCTTACGAGTGAGTCTTCGTACAGATTTGAAAGAGGCGCTGATATAGAGTTTCTTGAAAAGGCGCTCGACAGGGCTGCGCTCATGATACAGGAAATTGCCGGCGGCACTATCCATGAAATCATAGACGTTTATCCGAAGAAATATGTGCCGCAACCTGTTGAAGCGAGATTTGAAAGAATAAACAAACTGCTGGGATTGACTCTCTCTCATTCGGAAATGCTCGAAATACTGCAGAGTCTTAATATACCTGCTGAGGAGAGCGGAGATGTTTTTCTTGTATATCCTCCTGCGCACAGGCGTGATATCAGGAGAGACAGTGATGTGGCTGAAGAGATAGCCAGAATTTATGGTTTTGATAATATTCCCACAACCATCCCCAAAAGCCCCCTCTCTTCAGGACGCTTAAACAGCAGGGCAATGAATATCAGCAAAACCCGAGAAGTCATGAGAAAAGCAGGTTTTACAGAAGTGATCAATTACAGTTTTATGGGTATGGCAAGCCTTGATATGATCTCAATCCCGGGCTCGGATACAAGACGAAAAACAGTTTCGATAAACAATCCGCTCGGTCAGGACCAATGCCTGCTGAGGACGACCTTAGCGCCGGCCTTGATTGGAAACCTTAAATTTAACCTCGATCAGGGGATCAGAGATATCAGGGTCTTTGAAATAGCAAAGGTTTTTGCAGACAGAGGAGAAAGTCTTCCATTGGAGGAGTTAAGAGTTGGAGGGGTATTCTACAGGGACAAATCTCCTTCCCTCTGGAAAGAAGACGCCAGCGGGTTTTTTATCACAAAAGGCGCTTTGGAATCTCTGTTGGAAGAGTTAAAAATAAGCGGATTGTCATTCTCTCCATCTTCAGAGCCGTTTTTCCATATGGGTCAGGCATCTGATCTTTATGTCTCAAATGCACGCATAGGGTATATCGGAGTTCTTGGTCCTGAAATAGTCGGAACGCTTGACCTGAAGAAACAGAAGCCGGAGATTGTCCTGTTCGAACTGAACCTTGATCTTCTTTTAACATTCATACCTGCTTCAATACAATATAGTTCGATTCCCAAATACCCTTCCATAGAGCGTGATATTGCTGTTGTGCTTGATGGAACCATTCCTTCTTCCCGGATCACAGAGCTTATAAGGGCCTATCCGTCGGAACTTATCAAGGATATTTCCGTATTTGATTTCTTTAAAGGAGGCAATATCCCTGAAGGCAGGAAGAGCCTTGCCTTTAATATCATATACAGGGCAAATGACAGAACGCTTAAAGACGAGGAGGTGGAAGAGCTTCACGCCTCAGTCGTTGAATATATAATTGCAAATACAGGCGGAGAACTCAGGAAGTAGGCAGGATTGAAACAAAGACCTTGACATTAGTTCAGGGTTTTTGATAACTTTAAATCAGGAACAAGCCACGAAGGCTGAAAAGATGACCGGAAGGTCAGAATGCTTTCGCGGCTTTTATTTTGCTAATAAATAGCAATAAAACAATAACCAGGAGGGTTTTTGTGAAAGGAAAACATGAGCACAAACATGATGAACATTCCCATGAGCACTCACACCAGCACGATCACAAGCATCCTCATAAGGACAAAGAGCACAGTCATGAGCATTCTCACGCACACGATCATGAACACCCGCATAAGCACAGCCATGAGCATGACCACAAAGGGAAAGCCGATGTGCACAATCATGAGCACAAGGGTAAACACGGAGTCCATGATCATAAGCATCCCGGGCATGAGAAAGAGCTGCACAAGCATAAAGATACAAAGAAGAAATAGCTGAATAGTATTTACATAACGTTCTGAACAAGAAGTTCGGAACACAGCAGTAGATTTAATCAGCAATTAAGAAAATTAAGCCACGAAGGCAAAGATGCTATGAAGGCATTGCTTTCGTGGCTTTTTTTGTTTTGGAGGGATGAATGGAGAAACGACTTTCAAGGGCTGCGTCGGTTCAATATTGGGACGAAAACGCAAAATGGTATAAACTCTGGGTAGAGCACAATGCCTATCACAACAGACTCATCGAAATCCTCACCTCTCTCGCCAAGCCCGGCTGGAAAGTCCTGGATATAGGCGCGGGGGGCGGCATCTTATCATTGCCTCTTGCCGCAATGGGGTGCAGGGTGACGACACTTGAGCCGTCTGCCGGTATGAGAACATTGCTCGAACAGGAAGCAGCGAAAAGGGGCATCATGTCCTTTATGATTGAGCCCCGGAGCTGGGAAAATGTGCCCTTAAGTGAAGTACGCGTTTTTGATCTCATCGTCGCGTCAAATAGTCTCCATCTCACAGAGTTCGGATTCGCATCTGCGCTGGAAAAGGTCTTTCTTGCCAAACCGCTCCATGCATTCATTATCTCTGAAAAACAGTTTTTGGATATTTCCCATGACAGCGACTGTCATGGATATTCACGCTGTTTTGCGGAGCATTACAGTGTAGAAAGTTCATATGCTTATCACTGCGTAGGAGATGCATTTGAACACTGGTCATTTAAACATGAGCGGCAACCGGACCCAGCCGAGATGCACGCAATAATATCGGAATTGTCTTATGAGAACGGTCATCTGTGGAGAAAAGGAAGTGCAACGGTTTGCATGTACTGCTGGTCGAGATGTTGTGCAGCTATGAACTCATATTTACCGCTAAAGGAGGTTCTCAATGCGTATTAAAATTTTCTTCTGCCTTTTCCTTTGTCTAAGTTCTGTTGTTTTCGCCGAAGAGCAGACTCAGGGTGTAAAGACAAAAATATTTCAGCTCGATGAGGTTACAGTCTCCGAGTCGGAAATCAAAGAGGAGATAAGCACACCGAATATGACCGTTGTGCTTCCCGAACTGCTTCTTCAGGGTATCGGCTCCACACTTGACTCTGCGCTTACCCGGCAGCCGGGCATCGATGTACAAAGGCCTCAGGAAGTCGGTGCGGCTCTCGATGATGACTCAATAAAGATCAGGGGGTTCGGTTCACGCAGAATCCTTGTGACGATTGACGGAAGACCGATGAATACTTCCGGCACCGCAGGCGGCTACTTTATCGACTGGACAACTATACCGCTGAACAATATCGAGAAGATTGAGGTCATCAAAGGCGTCAGCGATCCCGGATACGGCAACGTCCTTGGCGGGATCATTAACCTCGTCACAAAAAAGCCGACCGAAAAACCTGTCTTTGAATTACAGGGCTTGGGGGCAAGTTTCGACACCTATACCGCAAGCTTCTTCCATGCCTGGAAGCCCGGGAAATTCGAGTATGCAGTCAGTGGCGGGTATTCGGAAAGTAACGGCTATCTCAGAAATGGCGATTTCTGGCTGAAGAACGCCAACCTGCATCTCGGATATGAACTCCCATGGCAGGGCAAGATTACAGGCGACTTGCAATATATTGGCGTGAAAAAAGGGTTTCTCGTCAATAACAGAAAATCAAAGGACTTTGATTCCCCTGATTATAACAAACCGGTCAATAACGGATATCCGGCGTCTGACGGCGAGATCATGTACGGCGGCATGGGTGCAAACCCTGAAACGGGGAGTTGGTGGAAAAAAGAAAAATATTATACCAATCTCGGATATGAACAGGTCCTCCCGAACAGCTTCCTCAAGGTCAACTACTGGTGGAATCACGGAGACAGAGAAGCATTCAACACGCGGGAGTCACTTGGCAGGGTGTTCCATAAACAATTTTTCGACGACCGGTCTTACGGCGCCGATCTGAGCTACATACTTTATCTTAAAGGCCATACCGTCTCAATCGGCGGAGATTACAAGCGGTTCAAGGATGACGGCGACAAAAATTATCCGGATGATTTCAGGGCATCCTTCAGAAATGGAAACTATGTGAATGCAAAAGATGCGGGACTGTATATCATGGATGATATCGTATTAGCCGGGAAGATAATTCTCACTCCGGGCATTCGATATATGTCTTATGACGGAAATGCAGGTCCTGCAGGTCAGGCCGAAGGGATAAAAGATATCTCGATGGACGGGCTTGCTCCTTCACTCAAAGTCACTTATAATTTCGAGAGAGCAAACCTGGCATATCTCAGCGTTGCACGCGCGCTGAGGATGCCTGCGCCCCCTGAGCACTACTGGCATTACTCACCTGATGCAGGAGTTAATACCGCAAATCTTGACTTCAAGAAGGAAGACGGCTTGATGATCCAGGGCGGATGGAAGGTTGAGTTCCCATCGAAGACACGTGTCGAGATATCTCCGTATTACTATCTCATCAATAATTTCATACAGTTCGATTTGATCAATTTTGTCTCTTACAACATCGACAAGGCAAAGCTTTACGGTATCGAAATGGAGGTGTCCCAGCAGCTTGGCAAAGGATTTTCCGTATTCGCTAATTATACGTTACAGAAAAGCAAGACCGAAGGGGACCCTTTTGTTAGTAATTTCGTTGCAGCCGGAGACAGGGACTTCGATGAGATACCGGTCCTGCCGGAACATAAGATCAATCTCGGTGTTCAGTATAAAGGTCCGAAGAAAGAGAGGATAGCGATATATGGCAAGTACGTATCGGACCAGAAGGTGATTTATAACAACAATACGCTTTCTAACACGAATCTCAGAGTGAGAGAACAGGACGCATTTTTCACTGCGGACATCGAAGTGTCCTACCCTGTCATAAAGAATATCGAGATAACAGGCTACGTCCATAACCTGTTTGATGAAAATTATCAGGAGCGCTTCGGATTTCCTGCAGCTGAACGGAATTTCGGTATCGGCCTGAAGGCGGTCTTCTAAAATCGCGCCTATGTTCGTAAAGATATTTTCGCTATTCCTTATAGGGATTATCTTTTTAAACGGATGCAGGGGAAACGCTGAAAAGAGACGTTCGGATGATACCCTGGCCATTGCCATATCCTCGGAACCGAAACGTCTGAATCCCTTATTTCTTACCGATTTGATCTCTTATTCGGTAAGCGGACTGATTTTCAGGGGACTTACAAAGTTCGACAAGGATATGAGCATTGTCCCGGATATTGCAGAATCATGGGAGATATTGCAGGGCGGACACGAAATACGATTTCATCTCAAGAAAGGTGTATTGTGGCATGACGGAGTTGAGCTGACCGCGGACGATGTTGTCTTCACATATCAGACTGTCACTTCCCCGCAGACCACAACCCACCATAGCAGCCACTTCGGTCCGTTAGAAAAAGTAAAAGCTCTTGACAGGTATACCGTTTCGGTCTCCTACTCAAAACCCTATGGATCAGCCCTCGAGAGCTGGACATTCGGTCTCATCCCGAAACATGTCTTATGGAACAAGGATATTCATGATGTATCGTTTGATCAAGCTCCTGTAGGAACGGGCCCGTACCGGCTGAAGGAATGGGTGAATGGACAGAAACTATGGCTTGTATCATTCGACAGGTATCACGACGGAAGGCCAAAGATACGGAATCTATTCTTGCGCATTATTCCAGATGCAGCAACTCAGATGATGGAGCTGAAAGCAGGCACTGTCGATGGAATGGAACTTTCACCCGTACATTACCGGCTGGAAGCAGATTCCGGGATGTTTTCCTCCAACTTCATAAAGCATCGGGCCGGCTCTTTCAGATGTGGTTTTCTTGGATTCAACCTTCTGGATAAAAGATTTCAGGACAAAAGGGTTCGTCAGGCTATCAGTTATGCAATCGACAAAGACTCCATAATCAATTCTGTTTTCATGAAACTCGGAAGCAGATCAACCGGACCCTATCCTCCGGAGGCCTGGTATTACAGCAAGAAAGCAGCATATTACAAGTATGACCCTCATAAAGCTTTGCTATTACTGGAGCAAGCAGGCTGGAAAAAGGGGACAGATGGAATACTCCAAAATAACGGTGATCGTATGTCATTTACAATCCTCACGAATTATGAGAACAAAGAGCACATAAAGACTGCCCAGCTAATTCAGAGCAATCTCAAAACGGTCGGGATTGCAGCGGACATCCGCACACTGGAATGGCAGGCATTCAGGCACAATGTGATCGGCAGGCATCAGTTTGAAGCAATCGTCCTTTCGCGCGCCTATCTCTGGGATCCGGACATTTATGATCTCTGGCATTCGAGCAAGACAAAAGAAGATGAGTGGAATTTTCTGTCGTATAAAAATGCTGATGTTGATTCGCTTCTCGAAAAAGGGAGACGAATGGTTGAAAGAGAAAAAAGGAAGAAGATTTATTGGAAGCTGCATGAACTGCTTGCGGAAGAGCAGTCATGCATATTTCTCTATAATGCCGACCTTCTCTTTATTACCCACCGGAGGATTAAGGGAATCGATCCTTCTCCTGCCGGGACATTCTATAACATTGCAGAATGGAGAATTGAGCGCTGATGAAAAGCAAAGTAAATGTACAGATTCCTCTGGGACTTGCTAACCCTCCGGAGGATTTGGGTGCGGGGAGCCAGGCCCGCACCCGTCTTTTATAAGAATTGGAACACCAGAAGGTGTTCTCTTCATAAACAAACAGATATGCATGTAAGTTACGAAAACTTACCACCTCCTAAGAAAGGATGGAAAAAACAGAAGGAGGCGTTATATGGAAGAGATTGCAAAGGTTAAGGACTTAATCGAGTACTGGATGAACCACAATGAAGAACATGCGGAAAGCTATATGAAATGGGCAACTAAAGCTTCGGATGCAGGGAATGAAGAGTTATCGAGGAGCCTGGTAAGAATATACCTTGAATCAAAACGATTGAACAGACTTTTCGAAGTTGCAAAAAAAGCAAGCTGTTAGAAAAGGGGGTGATAAGAATCAGATTTGAGGCCTGAGATTTCAGATTGAAAAATTCTAAAAAAATTAGGGGCAGGGAGGATCTTTGGCGGGACCCCCTGCCCCAAGAGGAAACGCTGCGAAATACAACGCCCCCTTGTCATTATTGTAGCAAAAGGGGGTGAGAAAAAAGGAGGGACGAATGAGAGATGTTCTAAAGATTATTGTGAGCGCTTTTTTTGTTTTATTGATTTCTATCTCAGTAGCAATGGCAGAAGAAATAGAGAAAAAAGATATTGAGAAAAAGACAAAAGGGGAAGAAGCACAACTTGAAGAAATCGTCGTTACTGTTACGGGCAAGATCGTAGACGAATCCATTATGAATATGCCTGCTGTAGTGGAGTCGCTGACTCCCGAAGGGATCGAACGAATCAACACCATTGACACGTCGGACATTTTCAAATACATGCCCGGGTCCTATTTGAGAAAGCTGTATCCCGGTGCCAACAATTCTCCGCTTGTTATCCGTGGAAACAACTCAACCATGACTGGACGAACACTGGTTATTGCAGACGGACTCTTTCTTAGCGATTTCACCGCAGCCGGTAACAGCAATGCGCCGAAGTGGCAGATGGTCTCTCCAGGCGAAATCGACACCATGGACATGATCTACGGACCATTTTCAGCGGCGCTGAGCGGCAATTCGATGTCAGGAACCGCTGTTATCACTACTCATATGCCTCAGAAAAGGGAGATCGAGGCAGACGCCACCTACACCTTCCAGAACTTCAGGGAGTATAAGAGCGATTTCCACCTTAATAATTATAATGCGAATGCATACTATGGTGATAAAATCGGACCATTGTCTTTTTCGATCTGGGCTGACCGCCTGCAAACCCGCGCTCAGGGAATCATGTATACCACTGTACTGGAATCCTCCGGAAAGGACCCCGGCAGTGCTATCCCCGTAACCGGATGGGATACCGACAAAGACCCCAAAGATCGAACGAGATATATCCTTGGGAGTCAGGGTGTGCAGGACATAGCGAACACCACAGGAAAGATCAAGCTGGGCTATGACCTGACGCCCGAGTCCCAGGTGCGTTTAACCTTGGGTTTTTGGGACAGCACTCAGGAGCGTAACAATCCCCAAACCTATCTGCGCGACACCAATGGGAATCCCGTATATTCAGGCAATGTGAATATCAACGGCAAAAGTTATACGTTGAATCAAAATGCATTTACTTACTCAAAATTGGAGAAGCAGGATCTTCTTACCGGTCTGACTTACTCGTACAAATCTCCCAATGGGATCAAAGTATTTGCCGGGGTGAGTTCCTATAGCAGCCCCAGGGACATCACCTGTACGTCAAAAAGCAGTCCTCCGGCATCCGAACATGGCGGCGCCGGTACAGTCACAGACAACGACAACGGATGGTATACGGCCGATCTGAAAGGCTCATATGAGGTTATAATGAAAGGAATAGGCATCCACACGATTGGCGCAGGATACCATTATGATCGTTATTACATAGACTCTGAGGTATGGAATGCATCGGACTGGGAAAGTGACGACAGAACGATCCTGAGTAAAGGGGAAGAAGGGAAAACACAGATTCACGCCATTTTTATCGATGACACATGGGATATAACAAAGCAATGGTCAGTATATCTGGGCGGCAGGTATGAATGGTGGAAAGGCTTTGACGCCTCCAAATCGACCGACTCCGCATCAGGACGTCTTACGAGCAACCTCCCGGACAAGAGCGATAGCGGTATATCTCCCAAGGCATCGGTGACATTCAGACCCACAGATGAATGGAGAATCCGTTTATCCCTTGCCCTTGCAACCCGTTATCCGACTGTTGGAGAACTGTACTATGGAGGGATCACTTCCTCAGGGGTTATCAACAATAATAATCCTGACCTGAAACCGGAAAAGGATTTTGCCAAGGACTTTACAATTACCCGCGCTATAGGAGAAACAGGTGAAGCCCGCTTGACCTTCTTTGAAGACTATGTAAGGGACGCCATCTACAGTCAGACCAATACGTATACAAATGTAACAAATTTTCAGAACGTAGAAAAAGTGAGAACGAGGGGTATCGAGGTTGCTTTTAACGAACGGAAATTCCTTATTGACGGACTCGGGGTTTTCGCAAACTTGGCATGGACCGATTCCGAGATCCTGGCTAACGCAAACGTGCCGGCGAGCGTCGGCAAGGATTTTCCGAGGGTGCCGGAGTGGCGTGCGAAAATCGTTCTTGACTATGCGCCTACAGAGCGCTGGTTCATAACAGTTGCCGGACATTACTCCGGCAAGCAGTACGGGGAACTGGACAACAGCGACAAACATGACGGGGTATATGGGGCGATGGACGAATTCTTGGTGTTCGATACCAAATTTTCATACAGATTACTGAAAAACCTGCGGGCATCGGTCGGCATTGATAACATCACCGACGAACTTTATCACGTGTCACACCCCTATCCCCGGCGGACGTATTATGCGAATCTGAAATATACGTTTTGAGGGACGACCTGGCAAAAGAATATTGGTAACTAACAATAAAAATTTAGAAAGGATGAACTATATGAAAATACACAGACTTAGATTCTCTACGAGCATCTTTTTAGTATTTTTTTGTTTCCTCATGAATTCCATTCCGGCAGTTGCTCACGACCTATGGCTTAATGTTGATAATCCGTATCCTGCAGTTGGAGAAAAGGCGACCGTAAAGGTGGTGTTCGGTCACAATTTCCCTTATTACGACATTCTGATCAGCAGAGCAAGTCTTGCAGAGTTTGCCTGCCTTGCGCCTGACGGACAAAAGAACGAAATCACTAAAACATGGGAAGATAAGACAGGAGAAAGGTCAGGCGCTTTAGTTGGAGAGATCATTCCCGACCAAAAAGGTTCATATATAATTACCGCTTACCGGAAGATAAAAGGAGACAAGCAACATGTAGCATCTGAAAAGTATGCCAAATCAATTATCTCCACAGGTGAAGGGAAAAGTAGTATCAGCAAACCTTTAGGTCACCGGATCGAGATTGTTCCGTTGAAGGACCCGAGGGATTTAAAACCGGGAGAGACTATTCCTGTCAAAGTTCTTTTTGAAGGAAAGCCATTGGCAACATACATATACGCAACCTATGCAGGGTATTACTCTGAAGATGAACCATTTCCCTTATTCACGAAGAGTGGTGAGGATGGAATTGGATATATGAAGATAACTCAGCCCGGGACGTGGATGGTTGTATGCAACCATAAAGTTGATTTCTCGGCCTCACTGACCTTTAAAGTATCCGAGGCATCCAAATAGGGGGACAATAATATGAAGATAAAACTGTTTGCAACTATCGTAATCATTCTCATTTTGACACAGTCAGCATTTGCCCATCACCTCTGGATAGAAAAAGAAGATGGTGTTTTCAAAGTTTTGTGGGGTCATCCACCAGAGATAAACCCTTATGAGCCTGAAAAGCTAAAAGAGGCAAAGGCTTTTGACATCAATGGGAAGGAAGTCGCATTAACAAGGAAAAATGAAAAAGATATGGTTTACTTATCCTCAAAGTCGAACGTCTCAATTATAGCTGTTTCCTTTGAAGGTGGTTATCTTGTGACCACCCCTGATGGAAAAAAGAGAGCTACAAAAAGAGAGGCTGCAAAAGCAGGACGGCAGATAATCGACTCAATTTATTCTTCACAATATGCCAAGGGGTTATTTGCCTGCAGTGAAAATACGGCAAAGCCCTCCGGTTTAAAATTCGAAATTGTTCCTCTAAAAGATCCTTGCAAATTAAAGGTAAATGATATCCTTCCAATCAGGATATATTTCGATGGAAGGCCTCTTGAAGGCGCTACAGTGGAAACAGGAAACCATGCAGAGTCCGGCAAGACCGGTAAAGAAGGACAATTCAACATCAAGGTTTCCGAACGGGACAAGCACATTATTTTGGCGAAGTACAGGATTCCGGTAAAAGATAACCCTGATGCCGATTTCTTTTCCTATACCACAGCTCTGACATGGGAGATAAAGTGAGGATAATAGTTGGCATCCTGGTAGCATGCTTTTTAATGGCCGGACTTAATTGTCCGGCCTTTGCCCATTCTGTCCACTATCAGGTCGAGAACAAGGGGATAAGCGTGAGGATTTTCTATGCGGAGGATGACCCGGCAAGCTATTCCACGTATGAGATATTCGGGCCGGGAGACAAAATAGCCCACCAGAAGGGGAGGACGGACAAAAATGGTTTTGTCTCGTTTCTTCCCGACAGGAAAGGGAACTGGGTCATAAAGGTCTATGGAGAATCCGAACATGGTATGCACGGCGCCCAGGTTGTGGTTGATGTAAACGAGAATCTGTTTATGGAATCGTTCAAGAAGCCGCTGGTTGCGAAGTATACAAAGGCGTTTGTTGGGATCAGCTTCCTGCTTGCGCTCTTCGGATTGTGGGCGCTGGCAAGCTCACGGAAGAAAGGGAGGACGGAGGAGCAACGGAAATCCTGACCCGAATTCATAAAATTGGCACGGCATCCGGGGACAGTGTATTTGAGCGGTTTTTCCCCGGCTATCACCGGCTATCAAATATTGACTTAAAGTCATTTTAGTGATATAAATATAATTAGAAAGGGAGGTGATGATATATGTGCTGCCATAATAAGGAAAAGCATGAGCACGAGCATGAGCACAAGGAGATAACGCATTCTCATGATGGTCATAAACATAAGCATTTAGTAGCGAAGCATAAACACGAGCATACTCACGATGACGACCATCACAAACACCAGCACAAGTGCTGTCATTAAAGGGAAGCCATAAGTTTTAAGAAACAAGCCACGAAGGCTAAAACCGGGTCAGAAGACTTGGGAGGTATTCGTGGCTTCCCTTTTTTATCTGAGGCTATTATTTTATTGCATCACCATCCTGACAATAGTTCTCCATGTAGTTATTTAAGCAAGCTTATTAGGATCATTTAGAGTATTCCACAAATTATCTCAACCTATCACAACCTATCGCTCTCTTGACATACTGCAGAATCTTCCAGTATCTTAAATATATCCTGAACACGAAGTTCAGGGCAATCGTTCGGCAGTTTAGAACAAAGGCCACGAAGGCTTTAAAAAGGTCAGCAGACCTGATAGCTTTGTGGCTTTTTTGTTTTTGCAGGTTTGATTTTTACGGTAAATGATGATGAACGATATGAAAATAAAGATTTCCTCTGGGACTTGCTAACCCTCCGGAGGATTTGGGTGCGGGTATCCAGACCCGCACCCGCCTTTTTCATTTATAGCAGGTGTTTTAGCAATAATAATTGAGAGGAATGTAAATGGAGCAATGAATACACACGGGTTGGGATATACGCACGAGCAGCGCTACGGGATGATAACTTCACTTTCAATTCATACTATTATCTTCATGCTGTTTTTTGTGCTCTCTCTTATGAAAAGCAGTAATGACGTTAAAACATTTTATATCCAGTTTTCCCAGATGGGTGAAGAAACGCCTCAGGCAGTTCAACCCGCCAGAGAAATAAAGAAACCCAGGGCTGTTGAGCCGTTGAAAGAAGCAAGAAGGGAAGAGGTACGGGAAGAAACTCCAAAGATTAAAGATACCCCTGCTGAAGAGCATGAGGCAGTTATAAGGAATGAGGTAACAGAAAGCCCTGATTCCGTCAAAGTGGCAAGCGCTCCAGAACCTGCATCGCAGCCACAGGAAACTCCGTATCAGAGCGGTGGAAGCGGAAGCACAGTCAGTAATGTCTCATATAGCGCACCGTCCGGCGGTGCCGGCATGATGGAGACAGAGTTCGGTTCGAGCGGAGCTCCCGCTTTTTTAAGAAGACAGATGCCTGCTTATCCCATGATGGCAAAGAAGCTCGGCAAACAGGGCAAGGTTGTGTTACGCCTCTACATAAATGAAAAAGGGAGACTGCTCAATGTTGAAGTTGTTGAACCGGCAGGCTACGGTTTTACGGAATCTGCTGTGGAGGCGGTGAAGATGTCAACCTTTTCCCCTGCGCATGAAAAAGGAACAAGCATTGCATCAAAGGCTCTGCTCACCATCCGTTTTGTATTGAAGAAGAGCTGATATGAAAAAGGAGATATCTGTATGGAATGGCTTTCAGCAATAGTAGATTACGGGGTAATCGGACTTCTTGTAATCATGAGTATCATAGCAGTTTCGGTCGCGGTGGAAAGGATGCTTGTATACCGGAATATCAGACTTGAAGATTTTTCTGATAGAAAAATGCTGGAGATATATCTCACAAAGAAACTGCACATCATAGCTACAATCGGCAGCAATGCGCCGTATATAGGACTGCTTGGAACTGTGCTCGGCATTATGCTCACCTTTTACACAATTGGCAAGGAAGGGCTCATAGATACGAGCAAGATAATGACCGGACTTGCCCTCGCACTGAAGGCAACGGCGATAGGGCTTGTCGTCGCCATTCCCTCAATTACCTTTTATAACTTTCTCCTGAGAAAGGTGAAAGTACTTGTCGCAGAATGGGAGACCATGAATGGAAGAAAAAGAATTTGATTATATGAATGTCATCCCGCTGGTGGATGTGATGCTCGTGCTGCTCACGATCGTCCTTACCACATCGACGTTCATCGCCTCGGGAATGATAAACGTATCGTTGCCGAAGGCCTCTGCCGAACATAAGGAGATTCTGAAAAACCAGACAATATCCATACATAAGGACGGGACGATCTATTTCAATGCCGCTCCTATGACACTTGATCATCTGAAAGAGAACGTAATCCGTCTTGATAAGGAAACACCTATTGTGATCCGCGCTGACAGGGACATCAGGCTTCAGGTATTTGTGGATGTCCTGGATATTATCAATAACCTCGGCTTCAGGAAAGTTGCAATTCAGACAGAAAAAGGAGGTGATGGGAATAAGAGTTGAGAATTGAGATCAGAAGCTCATAAATAATCAGGGCAGGGCTAACCCCTGGAAGGATCCCCTGCCCCGGAGGGCAACGCTTACTACACGTCATCCCCATCTCATTGTATCACAAAGGGGGTGACAGAAAAATATCAGGAGGGATATATGTATATGAGAATGTTGTGCATGATCTTACTGTCACTATTCATTTCGGTAAACACATATGCCGCAGAGGTAGAGAAGAAGCAGGAAGATAAAAAAGCATATGCGATGGAGGAAATTGTTGTAACCGAGAGCAAGATTCCACAGACAGAAGAAAACATCACACAGAAGATAGATGTGATAACTCAGGAAGAGATTGAACGCACGAACTACAACAACAGGAACATCTCTGAGATGTTCCTGTATCAGCCCGGCACATTTATCAGTGTGCTGTCACGCAATGACGCCAACTGGGGCTCATATGGCGGTCTAGGCCCGAAATATAATGTCTATCTTCTGGATGGGCTTCCGATAGACTCTTTTGTTGACACCATGAGCCTTGATCCGTGGATACTTGAGCGGGCAGAGGTCCATAGAGGACCCGCTTCTGTAATGTACCCTAACTACCTGAATATGGACTTTGCCGGGAATGAGGCCCCTTTGGCAGGAATCACCAACCTGATTCTCAAGGATAAGATTGAAATACCGCAGACCAGGATCCAGCTCGGATACGGTTCATGGAATACCCTGAATGCCAAGCTCTATAATCAGGGCAGCAAGGGAGATTTTCATTATTTCATCGGCGCCAACTATGAGCAGTCGGATTATACTGATTATGGGACGGATCCTTCCTGGCTGAATATGATCGATAATCCGGAGTATAAAAAGACCAAGCTCTATTTCAAGACTACATACTTTATAGAGCCGGACAAACAGTCAGTATCGCTTTTTGCCAACCATACACAGCACACCGGCGATGCAGGAAGGCCGAACAGGGGGTTCGACCACATCTATGATACTATCAACGCAGCATATAAAAACCAGATCGATGACGCATGGAACCTGCAATTAAAAGTTGGATACCGTTACTATAACCGAAGCTGGGAAGAGGATAATTTTCCCGATTTAAGCCTTCGTGAAAAAGATGCCGTCAAACAAAACATCATCCCTGCTGATCTGGCAGTAAACTTCAAGCATCTTGGAAAAAGTGTCCTCACCTTTGGAACAGACTTTCAGTATGCCGACTATAAGACCACAGCAGAAGTAGACGGAGAGAAATCGACCGGCAATAAGGTCGATGCCATGAGCGCCGGGGTCTATGTCCAGGAAAAATTTGTATACGACAAATGGGTTTTCCGTGCAGGCGGCAGATACAGCTATACCAAACATGAATATGATTTGATCGGTGGAACAGAGCCTGCTGACGAGAACAAATCATGGGATAAATTTCTCTGGAGCGCGGGGATGAGGTATAATGCCATGCCATCTCTTGCATTCTTTGCAAATGCAGGGAAAAGCTATCTCATACCGTCAGCAAAATCCGTTGGCGGTACACTCAGCCCCGATGATATTGGAGTGCCCGGCATGAACGGACAGCTGCCGAATCCGAACCTCAATCCGGAAAGCGGGATCGGATATGACATAGGAACAGAAATCACACCAATAGAGAATCTCTATGTCGGAATCCGTGGTTTTTACAATGTGGTTGATGATGCAATAGTGGAGAACCGCGTGAGCGAAGATCCATCACAGAGCCAGTCGGTGAACGCAGGAAAAGCCAAATCCATTGGCGCTGAGATTGAGATCAAACAGTGGCTGAACAAATACGTTTCATGGTTTGCCAATTACACATATACACACACTAAAATCGAAAATGATGTAGACCCTGACCAGGATGGAAGCGAAGTAACGTTTGTCCCGAACTCTGTAGCCAACTTAGGGATTACTGCGAATCTTCCATATGATATAACGGTCTCTCCGTACCTCCATGCAGTCGGCAAATACTATGACAGCACATCAAAGAGCGGAAGACAGAAGTTCGGCCCGTACGAGATCGTGAATATAAAAGCCGGAATGGCTCTTTTGAAAACGAAAGCCTATCAGGCAAATTTAAACGTGGATCTGAATAATGTAACAGACAAGAAATTTGAAATGCCCTGGCAGTTCCAGGACCCTGGATTCAATGCACATGCAAGCATAGAGATCGTTTTTTAAAATAAGTGACAGGCACCACCACAGATACCAGTGGTGGTGTCTGTGATTCAATAGATGTAAATGAATAAGAAAATAAAATCAGGCATAATATTTTTTCTGATAATGGCAACAAATCTCTCTTTGTCTTACTCACCGGTGTTGGCTTCCGGTAAGAATGATGTGCCCATAACGGTTACGGATTTCCGTGGTAAAACTCTCACGTTTAGTAAGCCGGCACAACGCATAGTCTGTCTTATAGAAAGCGCTTTAAGCGGAATATATATGCTCGGCGCTGAAAAACAGGTCGTTGGAATTTCTGCAAATATTTATCAGGGGAATGTCTATCCCTACTATGCTGCAATGGATCAAAGAATTAAAAATAAGACCGTTCCTGCTCCCGGCAATTGGGACTTTGTAAATATAGAGAGCGTGATCGCATTGAAACCTGATGTGGTAATTATCTGGTCAAAGCAGACAGAATCGATTGCTGCCCTTGAGGAGCGTGGCCTTCATGTCTTCGGAGTATTTATTGAGAAGAAGGAGGATGTTTATAGGGAGATCATAGAACTTGGGAAACTAACCGGGAAATCACAACGGGCACAGGAGCTTGTTGAATATACAAAAAAAGAGATTGAGCGATTCAACAAACGTGTCAAAGCGATTCCGGAAGAAAAACGTCAGAGGATCTACTATATGTGGGCACAGGGAAATCTCGAGACATCCTGCGGTAGAAGTACTGTTCAGGATCTGATCCACCTCGCCGGCGGGAAAAATGTATGTGGATTAATTGACAATGAACATATGGTAGTCAATATGGAGCAGATTATGGCATGGAATCCGGATGTTATTGTGATGTGGTATAACGAAAAGAAAAATCCTTCCGACATAATCAATGATGAACACTGGAAATTAATACGAGCCGTGAAAGAGAGACGAGTTCATGAATTTCCCGAGATATTTCTCTGCGATCTCTGGACTTTAAAGTTCACATATGCTGTAAAGATGGTTGCAAAGTGGACTTATCCTGAGTTGTTCAGAGACATCGACCTGGAAAGGGAAAAGAAAACTATGCTCCGGATGCTCTACGGCAAAAAAACAGGAAATTGATCGTCTGATGTCTATTCCGAACAGGACCTTCTTCTATATCATACCCCTCCCTTTGATAATAATGTCACTTTTCATCGGACCTTCAGATGTTATAACTTCACAGGACATTCTGGCATGGATGCAGAATAAAATTATACAGGCGCCTTCATTGAATCAGGACAAACTTGAGATGGTCGAGGCCATTGTCTTTAATGTAAGGCTTCCTCGGGTGATATTGGCTTTTCTGATTGGTTCGGCGCTGACTGTTTCCGGTAATTCATTTCAGGCGCTGTTCAGGAATCCACTCGTATCACCCGACATTCTTGGCCTTTCAGCAGGCGCAGCATTCGGAGCTGCCCTTGCACTCGTTTTCCACATCCTGCCCTTACAATTAACGGCATTTGTTTTTGGTTTGTTGGCAGTCGGACTTAGCTATTTTCTTGCCCTTACGAGAAAAGGCGTCTCTACGGTATCACTTATTCTTGCCGGGATTATTGTGTCGGGCATATTTACTGCATTGCTTACAGTTGTCCAGTTTCTGACAGACCCCTTTAAACTCCAGACGATCGTCCATTGGACAATGGGCAATCTTCACAATGCGAGCTGGTCAAAAGTGAAATCTTCGGTACTTCCTATACTCTTAGGAATAATATGGTTGTTTATTATCAGGTGGCGTATGAATGTTATTGCCCTTGGCGACGAGGAGACCAGAGCTGTAGGCCTGAATCCTGAACAGGAAAAGATAATGATATTGCTCCCTGCAACGCTTATAGCATCTGCGTCTGTGGCTGTTGCCGGTGTTATTGGAATGGTAGGCCTTGCCTTTCCGCATATGGTGAGGATGATGACAGGACCGGATAACAGAAAAACCCAGCCCGTTTCGATAGCATTCGGTGGATCTTTCCTCCTGCTCGTGGATGATTTCTGCAGAACCATAACTTCTTTCGAGATACCCATCGGAATATTTACAACCCTGATCGGAGGGCCTTTCTTTGTCTATCTTCTTAAAAAATCCCGCATGGTCTTCAGGGAGTCGTAACCTATGGGAATTTCCGTGAAAGATCTCAGTTTTAGCTATGGGACAACCATGGTTCTCCATAACATAGAGCTAAATGCAGCTGAGGGAAAATTTACCGTACTCCTTGGGAAAAACGGAAGCGGAAAGTCAACGCTTCTGAAGCTCATGGCAGGGCTCCTTCCCTGCAAGACTGGGGATATCAATATTATGGGGAAGGATATCAGACACTTAAGCATTTCCGAAAGAGCTAAGGTCATAGGATACTTGCCGCAGTTTCATACAGCAGCTTTCCCGTTCACAGTTGAAGAAGTGGTTCTGACCGGGAGGGCGTCATACGTTTTTGCTGTTCCAGGCAAAAAAGACATGGATATAACGAATGAGGCGATAAACAAAGTAGGGATATCCCATTTAAGACAACGGCCATATACAGAACTGTCAGGAGGAGAAAGACAATTGGTAATGATTGCAAGGGTACTGGCACAAGAGCCCCAGGTTATTCTGCTTGATGAACCACTTTCCCATCTTGACCTTTCAAATCAGATACGTTTCCTTGCTTTGATCAAGGAGTTGATCATGTCTGGTTTGACAGTTGTAGCAGTTTTGCATGACCCCAATATTGCTTTTATGTATGCAGATGATTTTATGCTCATCAAGGATGGAACAATCAGAATTCTCTCTGGTGATGAAAGACCCTGGGACGCATCAATTCTGACCGATTTATACGGGGTGCATCTGGAGACAATGCCATTCCGCGAAAGGGCATTGGTAATCCCGGGATGAAAAGCTATCTTGAGATATTTTTTGTTACGGTTGAATCCTGTGAATTCATAAAATATTCCAATCTCATTGAAAATTCTCCGGGTGACATGTTCCGTTACATTATAGGCAGCAAAAGCCAATTGTTGTTCACTCAGATACTACCAACATTAGCCATGAAGCTTAACTGATTGTATGCGCGACTTTGAAAATAAACACCATGAGGTATTCCGGCATTTCAAATGTTGGGAAGGAATCGTACAGCCAGGGTATAATGTTGATTTTGTTGGCGCTATCACCCGTGCATCTTTTTACAAGGGTTCATTTTGTTATAAAGATCCTTCTTTTGTTGCTGCAGATTACCCTGAATTCGATGAAGAATATTTCCCCTGGATAGACGTTTTAGAGTCAATTATTGCTGCAAGAGATCAATTTGTAATGATGGAGCTGGGAGCAGGTTATGGTAAATGGCTTGTTCGGGCTGCGAAAGCTTTGCGGGAAATTTCGAACATGCCTTATCTGTTAATCGGGGTAGAAGCAGAGCCGGAACATTATCAATGGATGAAAACCCACTTCCTCGATAACGGTATTGATCCGAAAAACCATTTATTGATCGAAGCTGCGGTATCGGATCAGGACGGTCATGTCATGTTCGAAACAGGGAGAGGCGATGAACATTATGGGCATCAAATTATCATAGATGTTATTGATCCCTCTTTGTCCATAAAGGATGTTCCGGCCATTAGCCTGCATTCCCTACTTAATTCTCTTGACAAAGTTGATTTAATTGATGTGGACGTTCAAGGGGCTGAACTGAAAATTCTAACTGCTGCAAAAGATGAACTTAACCGTAAAGTTAAACGTATACATATAGGCACGCATAACTCTGTAATAGAAACTGGGTTACGCTCCTTTTTTTATCATATGGGATGGCAATGCCTAAATGATTATTCTTATCAGCAAGAATGTTCTACACAATATGGAATTATCAAATTTGATGACGGTGTTCAAACATGGGTTAACCTCGCTTTAGAATAAAGCACAGGGTTCGTGGCTTCCCTTTTTCACCCGTTTTCTTCCAATAACTGTACTCAATTTATACTTTAGGCAGTTGTGCTCTATTGCACCGGAGATTCTTAAAAAACGATATTTTCTGAACAGTTACAAGTATGTTTGCTACTATGGCATCACAAACAACAACTTGACATTACTATAGTTCCTATGTGATTATAAAAACGTAACAAGCCACGAAGGCTTACAAGATGACCAGAAGGTCAATAATAGCTTTCGCGGCTTTTTTTATTGGCCGCGGGAAAGGATATTTTATGAAAGTTCAAAGTTCAAAGTTCAAAGTTCCAAAGGTTTATAGAATCCAGAAATTTACTTTTTTTTTAACCTTAACCTTAACCTTTCTCTTTACT
>VGWX01000016.1 GCA_016873615.1 Nitrospira sp.
GACGTCAGTTTTGTGGAGAGATTGGAGAGTGTTTCGGGCAGACCGTTACGGCGTCGAAAACCCGGCCCAAAGACAAAAGGCAAGGAGAATTAAGTATGGTGTCCCCGGAACTCCGGAACTCACGTCGAAAACCCGGCCCAAAGACAAAAGGCAAGGAGAATTAAGTATGGTGTCCCCGGAACTCCGGAACTCACGAACTCTCTCTGCAACGGACCAAGAACATCCAACATGCGAAGTAGATGAAAAAATAACAAATATCTTCAGCTTTTGAAAACGTTTAATTGTAAGTAAAGTTCGGAGAGTAAAGCGATCTCGAAGGATTAAAAATTCAATCAGAATTAATGTGCAACAACCTTCGCTATCTTGTTTTTTCAAAAGTAATGATTATAATAGATTAATAAAGAAAATAGAATGGAGGTTCTGGTGAGATGCTGAAGAAGAAGGACAAATACATTGTTGCAGTTGTCGGAGCAACAGGAGCAGTAGGCAACGAGATGATAAAAACCCTTGAAGACAGGGATTTTCCTGTAGAAAAGATAAGACTCTTTGCATCAGAGCGATCCGAGGGAAAATATCTGGAATTTAAAGGTAAAAATATAAAGGTTGAATCTATAAATGATAATTCTTTTAAAGGAATAGATATCGCCTTGTTTTCAGCAGGCGCAGAAAGATCAAAAATCTGGGCGCCGGTGGCTGCAAGGTCAGGATGCGTTGTTGTGGATAATTCAAGCCAGTGGAGAATGGACCCTGAAATCCCTCTTGTTGTGCCCGAGGTTAATCCGTACGACCTGAAATGGCATAAAGGGATCATAGCAAACCCAAACTGTTCAACAATACAGATGGTAGTTGTCCTCAAGCCTATACACGATGCTGCAAAGATAAAGAGAGTCGTGGTTACGACGTTCCAGTCTGTCTCAGGCACCGGCCAGAAGGCTATTGATGAGCTCTTGCAGCAGACAACCGACCTGTTAAATTTCAAGGAGATCAAATGTAATGTGTATCCGTATCAGATAGCATTTAATGTTCTTCCGCATATCGACAAGTTTCTTGAAAACGGATATACGAAGGAAGAGATGAAGATGGTGAACGAGACAAGGAAGATTTTAGGAGATAGTTCAATAAAGATAACAGCTACAACTGTTCGTGTGCCTGTATTCAGGTGTCATTCAGAGAGCCTGAATATCGAGACAGAGAAAAAACTTCTTCCTGATGAGGTGAGGGCAATTTTATCAGTGGCGCCGGGAGTAATTGTTTATGATGCGCCTGACAAAAATCTTTATCCCATACCGACCGATGTTGCAGGCAGGGATGAGACATATGTCGGAAGGATCAGGGATGATGAATCCATAGAAAATGGAATAAATATGTGGATAGTTGCCGACAACCTCAGGAAAGGCGCTGCCCTGAATGCTGTGCAGATAGCCGAGACACTGATAGAGACAGCTTGAGAAAAAGGGTTTAGCGGTCAAGGATTCCAGCCGAAAGATTATTCTTGAATCCTTGGACCCTTGAATCCTTGAACCCCTTACAACTTCAAAAATTATAAGGAAAAATGATATCTGTAGATTACATCATAAGCGCTGATTATGTTCTTCCGATGGATGAAGCGCTTACTGTTATCAATAATGGCGCAATCGCCATAAGGGGCGCTGATATCATAGAAGTCGGGCATTCAGACGATATATTTAAAAAGTATACTGCCGGTAATGTCATTAAAGAGGGATCGAGTGTAATAATGCCCGGACTGATCAATACCCATACTCATGCAGCAATGGTATATTTCAGGGGCATAGCAGACGATTTGCCTTTAACTGACTGGCTCAATAATCATATATGGCCTGCAGAGAATGCCTGGTTAAGCCCTGAATTTGTTTCTGATGCGATTGAACTTGCATGTCTTGAAATGCTGAAGGGCGGGATCACAACATATAACGATATGTACTTCTATGAAGATGCCGCCGGCAGGACCGCAAAAAGAATGGGAATGAGGGCTGTTTTAGGCGCCGGTATACTGGATTTTCCATCTAAGTCTGCCTCTACCGCAGATCAATATTTTGACAATGCAGAATTCTTTATCAGAGACTGGAAGGGTGATGAACTGATTACTCCATGTATAGCGCCGCACGCGCTTTACACATGCGGTCCGGATACATTAAAGAGAGCAAAGGCAATAGCTGAAAAATACGATATTCCCCTGCACATCCATATTTCTGAGACAGAATGGGAGGTCAGAGATGTGCTGGCCCGTTATAAAAAAAGACCTGTTGAATATCTTGAATCCCTGAGTTTTCTGGATAAAAATGTTTTGGCTGCTCATTGCATATGGGTGGAAGATAATGAGATTGAATTGCTTGCAAAGAGGAGGGTCAGCGTATCTCATTGCATGGAAAGCAACCTCAAGCTTGCTTCGGGATTTGCGCCTGTTGCAACAATGCTTGCAGAAGGAGTAAAGGTAACCTTTGGTACAGACGGCGCAGCAAGCAATAATGATCTGAACATCTTCAGCGAAATGTCTACTACAGCAAAAATTCATAAGGCGCTTTCGGGCAATCCGACAGTCCTTGATGCAAAAACAGTTCTATGTATGGCAACCAGATGGGGAGCAGAAGCATTGGGTCTCGGTGATAAGACCGGTACCCTTGAAAAGGATAAAAGGGCGGATATTATTATGATTAATCTGAACAAACCTCATCTGCTGCCGCTCTATGATGTTTACTCCCACATAGTCTATGCAGCAATGGCTTCTGATGTTGAAACAGTCATGGTGAACGGGAAGCTTATTGTGAATAACAGAACACTTATGACTGCTGATGAATCAGAGATTCTCTATAAAGCCAGGGAGTGGTGCGGGAGAATAAGAGGCAAGTAAAAAGTGATAAAACAGAAAGACGCCAAAGGTTGCAGATCTAATGCAGGGCTTTTACGAATTCAATATACTGTTTGGGCGGGTCTATTATTTCCAGGCCTATACAATCTGTCAGACCATTCGGCGGGACTTTTAAATATGACCATTTCACCTTGCAGCGGAGATTGAGCGTTTCTCCTGAAGATAGCCGGAATTTCAGATCAACGTCTGTTCCAGGAGCATATTTCTTGTGGGTACTTGAGGGTGTGGTCAACATATAAATACCATTTTCAGAAATATTCTCTATAAACACTCCATTTTTTTCATTACCTGAAATGCGTTCTGCCTTCAAACTGACCTGCAATCTTCTTGAACGCCTTTTTTCCATGGCGCTATTGTAATTATTTTTATCAAAGAGTGCAATAGAAATTAAGAGCATGTTCAAAAAAGTGCATGATGATACATAATCCTTTCATTCAGTCTCTTAAAGAGCTTTGTTCATTCCTTAATATCGCATATGAGCAAATATATTACCAGTCATGAGCTGCCAGAGGGACGGCGCTTCTGTCAGATAAGCTGAGAGCATTATTTTTGCAGACAGCCCTGCATATACCGCATCCGTAGCAGTTCAATAATTTTACGGAACATTTTATATTTGACCTGTCATAGGTTATTGCGCCGAAATAACATCTTTTCATGCATTCCCTGCAGCCATTGCACTGTGAAGAGTCGATATTCGCAACATATTCACCCTTCCACATGACCTTGCCAAGCTCCATTTTCATCTGAACACGGTATGCCATACAATCCCTGTCGCAATTACACAAAGCTGCAATAAACGGCGTATTAAACGTCCATACACTGTGTGTCTGGCCTTCTTTATCAAGATGCCTTATGTATTCTTTTGCCTCATCTATCGATAACCTGTCAAAATCACTGAAATCAGGCAGATCCTGAAATATCGGCGTCAGATCCATGCCAATACCAAAACAATACCTCTTGTTTTGCCCTGTTGTAACTTTACGGCATATGCAGGGCAGTCTTACGACAGATGAAAAATGAGTCAGGATATTTTCAATGTCTTCAAGAGGGACGATCTGCCCGAAATGAGTTTTCTTTGAATGCTTTGTAACAATAGGATAAGCAAGAAGACGGTAAATATGCGGCAGACGTTTTTTCCATGTATAAGCCTTCCGGATATCCACACTCAGGGAATGATAAAAATTTGCAAGATATGACTTGAAGTTCTGTTCTGAGTTGACCTGATGAAAGACTTCTAAGGTATAATTGCTGATATTCTCATACCATTTTTTCCCTTCCCCGTGCTTGGTGCAAAATTCACACACGATAAAACCCTGTTAAATCTCTCTCCTGCCTTCAAGCGCCTTGCTGAGGGTAACCTCGTCAGCAAACTCTATGTCCCCGCCAATCGGAAGGCCATATGCAATCCGTGTCACTTTAACGCTGAATGGCTTCAGCATCTCTCTTATATACTGGGCAGTCATTTCTCCTTTGGTATTCGGATTTGTTGCTATGATGACCTCCTGTATTGAATCCTTTCTTACTCTTTCGATAAGTTCATGTATCTTGAGCCTGTCAGGAGTGTAACCATCAATCGGGGAGAGGGCTCCGAGTAGGACATGGTAAAGGCCGTCAAAGCTCTTTGACCTTTCTATTACCATTATATTGCTTGGTTCTTCGACAACACACAGTTTGTTCCTGTCTCTCGATGGATTACTGCATATATGGCATAATTCGTTATCCGTGACATTAAAGCAGACTTTGCAAAAATGCGCTTTTTCTTTCACCTCAATGATCGCCCTTGCAATGCCTTTTGCATCTTCCGCAGGCATAGAGAGGATAAAAAATGCGAGCCTCTGGGCGGTTTTCCTGCCTATCCCGGGAAGTTTCGTTAGTTCGGTTATAAGATTTTCAATAATGCCCTGTTCCATAAAATATTATTAAGTATAAAAGAATAGAAAAAACACTGACAAGAAGATTTTCATAATCATTATGACTTTAGCATGAAAGCGCATGATATTTCTGCGCCAGAAATGTGCTTATATTAAAATAGCTCTGAGCATTTTCATAACTTCATCGTATGAATCAAATATGCCCGAATGTGTATCTACGACAATGTCTTTTCCCTTAGCGCTTCTTTTAACAAAAATAGCATATGGAACTCTGGGACTTCCTAAAGTCTTATGAACAGAAAAGTCTAAATCGGTTAGTACAGTGTAAAGAACTTTATGCAGATTTCTGTAATCTTTAACTTCGTTCTGGTTATTTCCAACCGCAATACTGATTAATTTTACTTTTCCCTTAAGCTTCGGATCATTTTCGATAGCGTAGTTAAGCTTATTGAGTACAGGAACATTCCTCGGGCAGCTTACACAATAGGTGTTGAATACCTCTATTATGATAAGATTGCCTGGTATTTCCCTGAATGAGAAATTAGATTTTTGTGATATACCAAGAGTCTTTCGTTCTTGTTTTGATACAATATCTTTAAAAGTGATACTAGGGAAAGTAGCGCCTTTCTCTATTGGCTTTGTTTCAGCACATACAGTTGCGATCAATATAAGTTCAAGGCAAAGGACAAAAGACAGGAAGCTTATTCCCCTATTTCTCAAGCTTCTCCAGTTCCTTCATTAAGGTCTCTAACCCCGGCCTTTTGTTGATGTCGTGAACATCAATATAGCGGATAATCCCCTTTTTGTCTATAACAAACAAGGCCCTCTCAGTGGTTCCGCTGGAACGTAAAACGCCGTATTTCTTGGCTACTGAACCATGCGGATAGAAATCTGAAAGCACCGGGAACCAGAGTTCCCCCATTTCTTTAGTCCATGTAAATAACGTTGGAATATTATCCACAGTAATTCCTATCAATACTGCAGCATTCTTCTCAAATAGGCTTTTCGCTATATTGTATCCAGGCCATTGATCAGAACACACAGGAGTCCATGCCGCCGGAACAAAAGAAATTACCACATTCTTTTTGCCAAGGAAATTACTAAGAGATATTTTTTCTCCGGATACTGAAGGAAGGGTAAAATCAGGAGCCTTCATACCGGGTTTAAGCTTTGTTTTGCTGTCGACTGGTTTAAGCATCCCAGTGTTGTAGATTTTTCCCTTAAATTGCTCTGATGCGCCGTAGGCTATTGTTGAAGAATACAGCAAAGCTAAGATTCCTGCGAGAACATAAAAATAAAAATGATTTTTACTGAACATGGCTATTCCTCCTATTTCAGACCGGATTCTTCTGATATCATATCTAAAAATTGTTTTGGATCCTGTATGCTTCCGACTTTAGAATAAATTATTGTATTCTTCTTGTCCCCGGTTTTTTTTATCACAAAAAAATATGGTGTCCGGACTTCTCCGACAGACTTATGAACAGAATATGACTCATCAGAGAATAAGGGGAATTGAATGTTATACTGGTTTCTGAAGATATCGACTTCGAAAGGATTGTTGCCGGCGCCGACACCTATTATCCTGATTTTATTCTTAAGATCCTCTCTTTTGTTGATTAACTGGTAGAGTTCGTTGACAATAGGCGCCTCTTTCTGGCAATACGGACAATACATGCTGAAAATCTCAAGTATCAACAGTTCAGCCTTAATCTGTGAAATCCTGAAAGAACCTTTTCCTGACAGTCCGAGATATTCCTTTTCACTTGCTTTTTCAGTCATGGAGAGAGTTATATCCGGAAATGTATCTCCTTTGGCTGGTGTAAGTTCTGCAGCATGGCTTGATCCTGCAAAAAACATAAAAGCAAGAACTATTAACCCGATTTTAATAATTTTCATCTCTACCTCCATTGAGTTATTTGGATTATTAACAATAGCTTTTCAATTAACCTATATACCAATTATCTTATATTTTATCGTAGGAAAGGATTTGTCAAGTAATTCTTTATATATGCCGAAATAGCAGAGTGCAAAATACATGTTAAATATTCTTGAAAATATACGCCGGGAATGATTTTCTGATTATATTTGTTATAAAAGAATTCTCATTTTTTTAAAAAAGAGCGTCGGATATGAGAATCATGAGAATAGTCAGTAATGTTGAATTTCTTGTTATTCTAAGGTATTCTATTTACAAAAATCGTTTCTGGAGGGTACCCAATGGCAAAGAAGGCAGTCAAAAAATATGTTTACTATTTCGGTGGTGGAAAGGCTGACGGAAGAGGAAATATGAAAGACCTTCTCGGCGGTAAAGGCGCCGGTCTCGCAGAAATGACCAATTTGAAGATCCCTGTGCCTGCCGGTTTTAGTATCACGACAGAAGGATGTAATGAATATTTCAAGGCCGGGAAGAAATACCCGCCCGGTATGTGGGAACAGGTTATAGAAAACTTAAAGAAAGTTGAAAAGGCGATGGGGACGAAACTTGGCGATTCTGTTAATCCCCTTCTGGTTTCTGTACGATCCGGAGCAAAGTTTTCAATGCCCGGCATGATGGACACGGTGTTAAACCTCGGGCTGAATGACACAACAATAAATGCGCTGATAAAAAAGACAGGTAATGAACGGTTTGTATACGACGCTTACAGAAGGCTTATCACGATGTTTGGAAGCATTGTAATGGGGATTGACAGGCAGAGGTTCGAAAAAGCACTGGAGGAAATGAAAGAAAAAAAGGACGTTCGTCTTGATACAGACCTTACAGCTGAAGACCTCAGGAATCTTGTTGGAGAATTTAAGATTATTTATAAAAGAAATACCGGAGAAGAGTTCCCCGTTGACCCGCTTGAACAGCTTAAAAAGGCGATTAATGCCGTATTTGGTTCATGGTTTGGGGACAGGGCAGTGAAATACAGGAAATTGAACGATATCCCGGACAATCTCGGAACTGCCTGCAATATTCAATCAATGGTCTTTGGAAACCTGGGTGATAATTCCGGAACAGGCGTCGGTTTTACAAGAGATCCCTCTACCGGTCAGAAGAAATTTTTTGCTGAATGTCTTATCAATGCACAGGGTGAAGATGTTGTTGCAGGAATCAGGACTCCTTTGAGGATAGAAGAACTCAGGAAACGTCTTCCGAAAGCTTACAAAGAACTTTATGTCATATACAAAAAACTCGAAAAACACTATAAAGATATGCTGGACATAGAATTCACTGTCCAGGAAGGCAAACTATACATGCTTCAAACCAGGGTAGGGAAAAGGACTGCTGCTGCTGCCCTCAGGATAGCCATTGATATGGTCAAGGAGAAGTTAATAGACAAAAAGACAGCAATATTAAGAATCGACCCCCAGCAGCTTGACCAACTGCTTCATCCCATGATAGACCCGAAATCTCAGGTAAAGATCATTGCAAAGGGTCTTCCTGCATCGCCCGGCGCTGCGGTAGGGAAGGTAGTATTGACGGCAGAGGACGCAGAGAGGGCAGCTGATAAAGGAGAAAAGGTTATTCTTGTCAGGGCAGAAACATCACCTGAAGATATCGGTGGAATGAATGCTGCTCAGGGAATTCTGACTGCAAGGGGAGGCATGACATCTCATGCAGCTGTTGTTGCAAGAGGAATGGGAAAATGCTGTGTTGCCGGTTGTGGCGCAATAAATGTAAATGAAGTACAGAAGTATTTTACCGTAAATGACCTTGTTGTAAAGGAAGGTGAATATATAACGCTCAATGGCACAACAGGAGAGGTAATGCTTGGACAGGCGCCTTTAGTAACTCCTGAACTGACAGGTGATTTCGGCATATTTATGAAATGGGTTGATGAATACCGTAAACTTGGCGTAAGGACAAATGCCGATACCTCCCATGATTCAGAGGTTGCAAGGAAGTTCGGTGCAGAAGGAATCGGGCTCTGCAGGACAGAACATATGTTTTTTGCGCCCGAAAGAATCAGCGCTGTCAGAGAGATGATTCTTGCAGATGACACTGAGGGAAGGAAAAAGGCGTTGGTAAAACTCCTTCCAATGCAGAAGAGCGATTTCATTGAAATTTTCAGGGTTATGAAAGGTCTTCCTGTAACCATTCGTCTTCTTGATCCGCCTTTGCATGAATTCCTCCCCCATGCAGAGGAAGATATACGGGCGCTGGCGGCTTCTACGGAAGTTCCTGTTGAAAAATTAAAGGCAAGAAACAAGGCATTGGAGGAGTTTAATCCAATGCTCGGGCACAGGGGCTGCAGGCTCGGCGTGACATATCCTGAAATATATGAGATGCAGGTCAGGGCAATCATGGAGGCAGCATGTGAGCTTTCGAAACAGAAAATTAAGATAATACCTGAAATAATGATACCTCTGATCGGGCATGTCAATGAGCTCAGGATGATGAGGGAGCTTACTGTTAAGACAGCAGATGAGGTTCAGAAACGCTATAATACTAAGGTCAGCTATACTGTCGGCACAATGATAGAGCTTCCAAGGGCTGCCATAACAGCAGACGAGATAGCAGCCTATGCAGATTTTTATTCCTTTGGAACAAATGACCTAACACAAACCGCATTCGGTCTTTCAAGAGATGATGCCGGGAGATTCCTCCCTTACTATATTGAAAAGGGGATACTTGAAAATGATCCGTTCGTAACCCTTGACCAGAAAGGCATAGGCGTCCTCATGAAGATAGGTGTGGAAAAGGGCAGGAAAGTAAAAAAGCACATGAAAATGGGGATCTGCGGTGAACATGGAGGTGATCCGCAATCTGTTGAGTTCTGCCATAAGATTGGCCTGGACTATGTGAGCTGTTCGCCATACAGGGTTCCTATAGCCAGACTTGCAGCAGCACAGTCTTCGCTCAAGGAAAAATCAAAGAAAGATTTAAGCAGAACGACTGTATAGAAATTCCTCCATCATTTAATAGAGGATAAAGCTGGTACAGAATCCATAAGCATTCTTGAATTCATCGATAATCTTTACAGAATAAAGGATTATATGGTATTATAAAACTTACGCAAATTTTGAAAGGTGGTGAATGGATGGCGATTGACAAATCAAAAAAACAGACTATCATAAATGACTACAGGACTCATGACAGCGATACAGGTTCACCTGAGGTTCAGATAGCTCTGTTAAGCACAAGGATTAATTATCTTACCGAACACTTCAAGGCTCATAAAAAAGATCATCACTCCAGGAGAGGCCTTCTAAAGCTTGTCAGTCAAAGAAGAACATTGCTCGATTACCTTAAAACTTCCGATAAGGGGCGTTACGAAAAAGTTATAGAACGTCTGGAAATCAGGAAATAATGAAGAAGGTCGAAATTGAAATCCGTGGTAAAAAGCTTACCTTAGAGACAGGCAAAATAGCAAAGCAGGCTGATGGAGCAGTTGTTGCACAGTTCGGTGATACAGTTGTTCTTGCTACGGCGGTTGCAGACAAGAATCCAAGGGAAGGTTTGGATTTTTTCCCGCTCACAGTAGACTATCAGGAGAAGGCATATTCTGCCGGTAAAATCCCGGGAGGGTTTTTTAAGAGAGAAGGCAGGCCAAGCGAGAAGGAAATTTTAACCTCGCGTCTGATAGATAGACCAATAAGGCCACTTTTCCCCAAAGGGTTTTACTGCGAGACGCAATGCATTGTGAATGTGCTATCTTATGGCGACGAAAACATCGCTGATATACTCGGCATAATCAGTATGTCAGCCGCCCTTACAATATCCAACATACCTTTTAAAGCCCCGATTGCCGCAGTCAGAATCGGGAGAATTGCCGGCTCTTTTGTTATTAATCCTGACCTCAGAGAGGTTGTGGAATGCGATATGAATCTTATTGTTGCAGGCACTGAAGATGCTGTAGTTATGGTCGAGGGCGAAGCCCAGGAAATATCAGAGACTGATCTCCTTGAAGCCCTTGATGTAGCTCACCAAGAAATAAAACGTATATGTGCCGTACAAAATGAATTAAGGACTCTTGCAGGCAATGAAAAAAGGCCGGTAACAGCGCCTGTTATAGATGAAGCGCTGAAGAATGTAATTGCTGAAAATGCATTGAAAAAAATAGAAGCTGCCATTACCATATCTGATAAATTGAGGAGGCAGAATACCCTTGATGAAGTACTCAAAGAGTTAATTGAGAAGGTAAATACAGGCGAAGAGGACAGGAAAATGGATATCATTAACATATTCAATGATATCGAGAAAAATCTTGTGAGAGACATGATTCTCAACGAAAACAAAAGGGCAGACGGAAGAGCCCCTGATGAGATAAGGCAGATCAGTTCCGAGATTGGCATTCTTCCAAGGACTCATGGCTCGGCGCTCTTTATAAGGGGCGAGACGCAGTGTCTTACAGTTGTTACCCTTGGCACTTCGGAAGATGAACAAAGGATAGATTCGCTTGACGGAGAGTCTTTCAAGACCTTTATGCTTCATTATAATTTTCCGCCTTTCAGTGTAGGAGAGGTAAAACCTTTAAGATCGCCGGGCAGACGCGAGATAGGGCATGGTATGCTTGCCGAGAGAGCATTGAAGGCTGTTATACCACCCAAATCGGCATTCCCGTACACAATACGAATAGTTTCGGACATCCTGGAATCCAACGGGTCGTCTTCAATGGCAACAGTCTGCGGAGGCTCCCTTGCATTAATGGATGCAGGTGCGCCTATTAAATCTCATGTTGCAGGCATTGCAATGGGCCTTATAAAGGAAAACGAAAAGGTTGTTGTTCTGACGGATATCCTTGGGCTTGAAGATCACCTTGGTGATATGGATTTTAAGGTTACCGGAACAGAAAAGGGCGTCACCGCATTCCAGCTTGATACAAAGATCGGCGGCATATCACGCGAGATTATGGAAAATGCCCTTGAGCGGGCGCGTAAGGGGAGACTTCATATCCTCGATAAAATGAAGGAGACGATAAGTTTGCCGCACGAAAATCTTGCCACTTATGCTCCTAGGATCTACACGATGCAGATAAGGCAGGAAAAGATACGTGATGTCATAGGGTCCGGCGGGAAGGTTATACGCGGCATAGTGGAACAGACAGGCGTAAAAATAGATATAGAAGATAGCGGTCTTATCAATATAGCCTCTCCTGACGGAGAGGCTGCAAAAAAGGCTATTGATATAATAAACAGCATTATAGCAGAGGCTGAACTCGGCAAGATATACCTTGGAAAAGTTAAAAGAATCCTTGATTTTGGCGCATTTGTGGAAATATTTCAGGGAACGGAAGGATTGTTGCATATATCTCAGATATCAGAAAAAAGAATTGATAAGGTGACAGACGAGCTTCGTGAAGGTGAGGATGTGCTTGTGAAGGTGATAGAAATAGACAAGATGGGCAGGATACGCTTATCCAGGAAAGAAGCGTTAAGAGAAAAAGAAACAGAAAAAAAGTAACAGCGTATTGCAATAAAAGGGAAGGGGGGATAGATGGCATATTTATCCCCTTTTTGATTTTCGGTTATGTTTAGAAAAGAACATCTCATAAATGGTCTTCCGGTAGTTATGGAGCCGATCAGAAATATGCGTTCTGTTGTCATAGGCATATGGGTAAAGGTTGGCTCAAGGAATGAGCCGCCTGAAAAGAACGGCATATCACATTTTCTTGAACACATGTTTTTTAAGGGGACTAAGAAGAGGAGCGCAAAGGATATTGCTTTTGAGATGGATTCTCTCGGAGGAGAACTTAATGCATTTACTTCGCGTGAAAACACTACTTTTTACGTCAAAGTCCTTGATGAATTCCTTGAAAAGGGGCTTGAACTCTTGTCGGATATTTTCCTTAATTCAACTTTTCCGGAAGAAGATATAGGAAAAGAGAAGAAGATAATCAAAGAAGAAATAAAGATGGTCGAAGATATACCGGATGACTATATTCACGACCTCTCAAACCAGACGATCTGGGGGAACTCCGGTCTCGGACAGCCTGTTCTCGGGCGCAGGGATACAATAAAACTGTTCTCAAAAGATGATCTTATATCACATATAAGAAAATATTACGGGACTAAGGATATTGTTGTATCCTGTGCAGGAAACTTTGAAACTGAACATCTCCTTTCGCTTCTCAATAAGAATCTCGGCCACTTGCGCAGAGGTTCAGAGCCCTGGAGAGGGGCGCCGCCGGATTTTGCAAATAAAGTCGAGGTATTCAGCAAACAACTTTCCGAGGCTCATATATGTTTAGGTATAAAGGGGATGCCACAGGCGAGTGACGAACGATACAGTCTTTTTACCATCAATACTATTTTGGGTGCAGGGGTAAGCTCTCGGCTCTTTCAGGAGATAAGAGAAAAGAGGGGCCTTGCATATTCGATCTATTCATTTATTGCATCATATATTGACACCGGGGTTTGGGGTGTTTATGCCGGGGTGAGCAGGAAAAAGGTTAGGGAAGTAATAGAATTGATCCTTGCAGAAATATATAATTTAAAGGATACCGTCAATGAAACAGAACTTCAGCGGGCAAAGAATCAGCTAAAAGGCAATATAATTCTCGGCCTTGAATCTACAAGCAGCCGGATGAATAATATCGCGCGCCAGGAAATATATTACGGCAAATATTATTCTCCCAGGGAAATTATGAATGAAATAGATTCAATAACGGTAAGGCAGATTAAAGAACTTACTGAACAGCTTGTTCAAAAAGAGTGTTTTTCTCTTACAATTTATGGCCCGGTGGTAGCGGATGATTTGAAAGGGATACTTAATTAAGATTATTCCCTGAATTTAACAACTTCTTATGATATATTAAAACAAAGGAGGCAATCATGCCGGTATATGAATATGCATGCAAAGCATGCCTGAAAGATTTTACTGTTTTCTTGTCTCTGAAGGAATTTGAGACAAATCCAAAGATCAGATGCACTCATTGCCAGAGCGATAATATAACAAAGAAACTCGGCTCTTTTTTTACGAAAACAAGTAAAAAATCCTGAAAATGAATAATTTTGAATGAATTAGATGAGAAATGGTTCAGGGTCTCATGCCAATATCAGGATAAATTTATATTTAAAAGCTCGCTGACCTTCCTGATAATTTCGTTGATATTGAAAGGCTTAGTGACGTAAAAATCCGCTCCCATACCCACAGCCTTCTGTTTGTCCAGTTCCTGTCCTTTTGCAGTAAGCATAATAATATAAATATTTTTCATATCGAGATCGTTCTTAAGAATATTGCAAACCTCGAATCCGTTCATCTTGGGCATCATCACATCAAGAAAAACAATATCAGGTTTTTCGCTCTTAACTTTATCAATAGCAACAATTCCGTTATCAGCTACGAACAATTTGACCCCTTTTTCCTCAAAAGGTTCCAATATCTGTTTCAAAAGGTTTCTAATAAGAAAGTCATCATCAACAATCAATATTTTCGGCATATGTTTTATTTCTCCTGTGATGATTGCTCAGAAAGTGAATGAATATAGGTTTTCTCCAATGTGACATTATCTTTTAAAATAACAGGAAGACTAAAGGTAAATATACTCCCTTTTCCCAGTTCGCTATCAACCCAGATTTTTCCGCCATGAAATTCCACGATCTGCTTGCAGATAGAGAGACCAAGTCCTGTTCCAGTGGGTTTTTCCGTCAGGGTATCTCCCGCCTGTCTGAATTTTTCGAAAACCTTCATATTATCAGCATCAGATATGCCGATACCTGTATCGATTATGCTTACCAGAATCTCATGTGCAGTTCTCTTAACTCTGCAGGTTACAAACCCTTTGTCTGTAAACTTCACGGAATTCGACAGGAGATTGATCACAACCTGTATTAACCTGTCTTTATCACCAATAATTTCCGGCAATCCTTCTTCAATAACCTTTATAAATTCAAGTTTTTTCTGTTCAAATAAGGCAGATGTTGCACTCAATGCGCGATCGATGATATCAGATATATGAATTTTTTCCGTCTTCCATTCGACTTTTCCTGCCTCCAGCTTGGATATATCAAGCACGTCATTGATCAATGCAGTCAATCTCTCGCCTTCGGATAAGATAATTTCGAGGTTGTCCTTTACTCGTTTTATAGCCTTTTCAGTCTTTCTGTGTGAATTCGTCTCAAACTGAGGGAATATGTCTTCCTCAAGTTTTTTCTTTATTATCTCCGTGAAGCCTCGCACTGAAGTCAGAGGAGTCCTCAGTTCATGTGATACCGTTGAAATAAAATCAGTCTTCATACGGTCAACTTCCTTTTCTGATGTTATATCCCTAACAAGGATAACAGAACCGACCCCCTTATCATCCGACTGAAAAGAATCCTTATGTATGCCTGTTGTGACTGCTTTCCCAACCCTGTTACCCGCAAGTCCAATTTCCGTTGTAAATATCTCATTTGTAAATTGTCTCGTTTTCTCGACAAGCTCTGCCAATACAGGATCAAATATGTCTTTGCAGTTCTTTCCGATCATATCGGTTTCCCTGAGCGCAAACATGGATGAAAGTGCAGGATTGACATGGGTAATTGTGCCATCGATATCAGTAACAAGAAGACCGTCTGCCATATTGTCTATGACAGCCGTAAGATAGGCGAGGGTGTTCTGCAGTTCAACTATTGCGTCATTTAGTGCCTGCTCATACCTGTCAAAAACTTCATGCAGGTCTGTAGCCATCGATTTCATTGTGGTTGCGAGAAGACCTATCTCATCGTTAGATCTGATATCAACTGCAGATGAAAAGTCATGAGAGGCAAGTTTCTTAGAGTATTCTGTGAGTTTATTCAAAGGCTGTGAAATTTTATTGACGAAGATATATGCCATTGAAATGCTTATCAGAAAGATTATAAGGAGAAGGTAGAGCTGTCTGATCATTGCAGACTGCATCTGTGACATGATAATCCCCTTATCCATTCCGACATGAACAAACCCTATCGCTCCTTCTAATATCGGGGCGGATATATCTATAAAGTCTCCCTTCCCTTCGATATGTACATCATGAATATTCTCTGCGATTTTCATTTTTTCGCTCTTAATGTTCATTATCTCATGGGGGATGCTGGGTATAAAGGTATGTGATATGATTTCGCCCTGGGCATCAACAACAAAGACGTAGGAAACGCCGACTATTTCAAGAAACTGGTCTATCATTGCCTGAACGGTTGATGCGTCTCTGTTTAGCAATGTTTCAACGCTTGAGCCCGCTATGCTTTTTGCAATAACCGTCCCTTTACTTTTATATTCCTCTGTGAGATCATTATAGATGTTCCAGCCTGAAGAGATGGCAATCGTAAGCGCTATGACTCCAAAGAGAACGATAATGATGAAAAGGGTCTTCTTAAAAAGTTTCGACATGATCATAATCGCCACCTGTTCCATTCTTTAATAGGAACAAATCTTCCTTTTTCATATGTAGTGAAATAGACCGTATTCAAGCCTTGATGTTTGTTTGGGCCGAATGAAACTTTTTCATCGATGCCGATATCAAGATTTTTAATATTTTCAACACTCTCTTTGATACGGAGTTTTCCAGGGTTATTCCCCATCTTCCTGAGGATTTCGACAAGGACTTTTGCATTTAAAAACCCCTCAAAACTGACAAAGCTGTATCGTAAAGGTCTGTAGCCATCTTCCATGAGACCATGAGGAGGCATTGGATTATATTTATCCATTAATTCTCTATACTCTCTGACAGCCTTAAGAGATGTATCTTCATAACTTGGGACAACCTGTGAATTTATCAGGTTGTACGTGTAATCTTTCCTATTTTCATTGCCGGACTGCAGAAGAAGGTTGATCATGAACTCGCTTCCCACAAAGGATACATTTGCGATCGGGACATCCCATCCCGCATCCCTTGCATCCCGGATAAATGCAGCACATGCAGCATACGCGCCAATCGATATGACTGCATTAGCGCCTGACTTCATGAGGATATCAACTTGCTTTTTCATGCTCTCTGAATATTTTGTTCCGCGTTTGTATGTTGCCTCGCCAACGATATTGAGACCGTACTTTGCCAGTGTCATCCTTACACCGTTCCATCCACTTCTTCCGTAGGCATCTATCTGATAGAATACGGCAATCTTCTTTCTGCCTATACCCACTAAATGATTGACTAAGCCCTCAGCTTCCTGATGGTAGGAAGTCCGCAAATTGAATACAAACTCGTCGTAAGGAGGTTGTCTGTGAGGTTGGGCGCCGGTAAAGGGGAAAAACAGCAGCACATGTTTCTCACTGTGTCTTTTCAGGAGGGGCAGCATTCTTGTAACCGTTGGGGTGCCGACATAATCGAAAAGGAGAAAGACGTCATCCTTTTCAATCAGACGGACAGTATTTTCAAAACAAGGAATAGGGGAATATCCATCATCATATGCCTTTATTATTATTTTTTTACCGTTAATGCCCCCTGAATTATTTATATGCTGAATATAGGCCATGGAGCCTCTGTAAAGCTCGGTTCCAAGGCCTCCTGTCGGTCCTTTGAAAGCTGCAGACATGCCGATATTTATACCATCAGCATTTGTTTTTCCAGAAAGGAGAAATATGAAGGAGATACAAAGACAGGACATTAGAAAATAGTATTTTTTTGCCTGTAGACTCAAAAACAAAAACCTTTTCATAAAGTTTATAGTTAATTTAAAAGACTGATTCATTTAGAATTGCACCTGACAGCGTTTAACACTTTCTCCTTCATTATTTATCCATAGAAGGGTTTTATTATTCCTACGGCACCAGTTCTTTACGTCGTTTTCGAACGTAGAGCAGTCTGCAACTACTTCGAGTACATCACCCTTTTTTAATTTTAGAGCCTTAATCGTCATCTGAATAGTTGGCTGAGGACATTTCAGGCCTTTAGCATCAAGTAAAGTAATCGGCATATAAGAACCTCCTTAAAATTATTTTTTTATTATAGAATATTATCAATAGGTTATGAAATGCTAAATAATTTTAATGAACAAGGCTGCTTCACAAATTATACTCGATATATTGCAATAAATATGCCACTTTTTAGATATTATAGGACATGGATTGTTCAGACACTAAGATTATCTCTAATAAAAATATCGTTCCCTTGACAGTATAGTGAATATGAATATAAAATCATCTGCTTTTTAAAAGCGCCTTTTATTTTAAAAATCAATTAAGGGGTTTTATGGATAAACTAATTTTAACGACAGAGTTCCCTGATGTAACTTTCCTAAAACGCGGCAAGGTAAGGGATATTTATGACGTCGGTGATCATCTCCTCCTTATCGCTACTGACAGGATATCTGCATTTGATGTTGTTCTGCCGGTTGGGATACCTGGAAAGGGGAGGGTGCTTACGCAAATATCCATCTACTGGTTTGAACAGATGAAAGACATAATTTCAAATCATATCGAAGCTACGGATTTGAAGGATTTTCCGAAGAGTCTTCAGAAATACGCTGATATTCTCGAAGGAAGGAGCATGCTTGTTAAGAAGACGGAAACCTTGCCGGTAGAATGTGTGGTAAGAGGTTATCTTTCAGGAAGCGGATGGAAGTCATATCAGAAATCCGCAGAAGTATGCGGGATTACACTACCTCCGGGCCTCATAGAATCATCAAGACTTTCAGAGCCAATTTTTACCCCGAGCACCAAAGAAGAACAGGGACATGATATTAACATTTCATTCGATGAAGCAACGAAAATAGTAGGCAATGAACTTGCTGAAAAACTCAGGGATATAAGCCTGAAAATATATTCACAGGCAAGAGAAATAGCAGAAAAGAAGGGCATTATTATAGCGGACACAAAATTCGAATTCGGTTTGTTCAATGGTCAGCTTATGCTTATAGATGAGCTGTTGACCCCTGACTCATCACGTTTCTGGTCGTTCAAAGACTATTCACCTGGAAAGAGTCAGAACAGCTATGATAAACAGATTGTGCGGGATTATCTGCTGACCCTTGATTGGGACAAGACATATCCAGGGCCTGAGTTGCCTGTTGAAATCGTCAATAAGACAGTCGCAAGGTATAAAGAAATACTCAGGATCATTACCGGACAGGAATAAGGCTCTTTGCCTTTCTGCGGAATCATTCTTTTTCCTGTCATTCCGACTTGTTCGGAATCCTTCTTTTAAGAAAGATTCTCGACAAGCGAGAATGACAATGAGTCATTTCCGGATTGTTTTGGCAACTCTTTTTATCTATAGTCCGATCTTCTTTTTGATCTCCGTGAGTTTGCTAAGGGCTGCTTCCGGAGTCAGTCGTTTCAAATCAAGATTCCTTATTTCTGCAATCACAGAGTCTGCCACAGATGAGAAAAGGTCGAGCTGAACTGTCCCTTTTTTTGTTTTTCTGTCAGCAAACCTTGGTATTCCTGTCTCATCCAGTTCCTGCTTTTCAAGGTTTGCAAGCACCTCTTTTGCCCTGTTGATAATGCTTTCAGGAAGTCCTGCGAGTCTCGCAACCTGTATGCCGTAACTCTTGTCGGCAGGTCCTTTTTCGATCTTCCTTAGAAAAATTATCTCGTCGCCCCATTCTTTGACTGAAATATTGTAATTCCTGACACCATCATTCGTAAGGGCAAGTTCTGTGAGTTCATTGTAATGAGTTGCAAAGAGCGTTCTTGCTTTTATCTCAGTCAGAATATATTCTGCAACCGCCCATGCTATGCTGATACCGTCAAAGGTGCTTGTGCCTCTGCCTACCTCGTCAAGGAGTATCAGACTCTTTTCAGTCGCATTGTGTGTAATGTTTGCCACCTCTATCATTTCTACCATGAAAGTGCTTTGTCCTTTTGTGAGAAAATCAGATGCTCCTATCCTTGTGAATATTCGGTCGGCAATGCCTATATGTGCGCCTGATGCCGGCACAAAGCTGCCAATCTGGGACATGATGACTATGAGTGCAACCTGTCTCATAAATGTGGATTTCCCGGCCATATTCGGTCCTGTAATGATAAGGATACGATGATCTTCGGTATCCATATGAATACTGTTAGGGATGAACCTTTCGTTCGAAGATATCCTCTCCAGGACAGGATGTCTTGCATCTTCTATGTCTATGATTCCATTGCTGTCAACAGTTGGTTTTACATAGTTATGTCTCTTTGCAACAACAGCAAGGGAGGCAAGGAAATCGACAATGCTGATGGCAGACGCTGTTTTAGACAGCAGCGCTGAATCTTCCTGAATTATGTTCAGGATGTCCTGAAAAAGCTGGCATTCAAGATTTTTCAGCCTCTCCTCTGATCCAAGGATCTTTGTTTCATATTCCTTGAGTTCAGGAGTTAAAAAACGTTCTCCGCCGACAAGTGTCTGTTTCCTTATATAATGATCAGGCACCATGTGGAGATTTGTTTTCGTAACTTCGATATAGTAACCATAGACTCTGTTATAACTGACTTTTAATGACGAAATACCGGTTTTCTGCTTTTCTCTCTGCTCCAGCTCAGTTAGAAAATCCTTGCCCTTCCTTGAAATATTTCGGAGCTCATCAACGTCAGGATTGTATTTATCCTTTATAATCCCGCCATCCCGGATGCTTATCGGCGGTGAATCAACAATGCTGTTTTCGATTAATTCCCTGATTTCAGGTAATTCGGCAATCGATTCTGAAAGATCACTTAGATAGGGATTTCTGGAGGCTTTGAGGGCTTTCCTGATTTTCGGCATATTTGCTATAGAGGTCTTTATTGAAATAAGGTCCCTCGCATTTGCGATTTTCGTAAGCACCCTTGAAGAAAGCCTCTCGATATCCTGTATTTTTCTGAGAGACGTCCTGAGTTCTTCAAGCAGCTCATAATCATCAAGGAGATATTCCACCGCGTCCAACCTCTTCTTTATTTCATTAATGTGAATAAGGGGCTTTGCGATAGACGAACGCAGAAATCTTCCACCCATTGGAGTGATGGTTTCATCGAGAATTGAAAGGAGTGAGCCCTCGCCTGACCTGTCATTGAGATTATGGGTCAGTTCAAGGTTGCGCTGTGTTGTCGCGTCTAGAAACATGTGCGAATCCTGTCTTAATGTTGCTATCCTTTTAAGAACGAATGAATTTTTTTGTGTAGCTTCGAGGTAACTGACAAGGGCGCCTGCAGCAGATATTGCAGCATTCATTCCATCACATCCAAACCCGTCAAGGGATGATACCTTCAGATGGCGCAATAGAGTCTTGTATGCTTCTGAGTAATCAAAATACCAGTCTTCGTAAGGAGATATATAAAAACTGTTCAGAGCTTCTTTGTAGTGGATATTATCCCTGATACTCTGAGGTATCAGTATTTCTCTCGGTTCAAACCGGCACATCTCATCCTCAATATTTTCATCTGTCTCATAAATTATGAACTCTCCGGTGGAGATATCCGCTGCTGCTATGCCATACCTGTTTCCTGATGGGAAAAAGCTGATGATATAGGAATTTTCCTTTGGATTTTCAGGCGCAAACGTTCCGGGTGTGATTACCCTCACAACATCTCTTTCAACAATACCCTTTGCTTCTTTGGGATCTTCAAGCTGCTCGCATATTGCAACCTTATGGCCGGCCTTGATCAGCTTTGCTATGTAAGATTCTGAAGCAAAATACGGGATGCCGCACATCGGCACCGGATCGTCCTTTGATTTATCCCTTGTTGTGAGGGCTATCTGCAGGATCCTGGAGGCCTTTTCAGCATCCTCCCCGAACATCTCATAAAAATCACCAAGTCTGAAAAATACGATTGCATCTTTATATTTTTCTTTGACGCCTAAATATTGTTTCATTAAAGGAGTAAGTTCAGACATAAGACTATTATTTAATATCATCAGTCAATGAAAGTGCAATATGGAAAATCATACTTTTCCAACAGGCCTTGCAGTTGGCCATTCAGTTCAGTGTCCTTACTCTATTGATGCTTACACAAAATCATGCCTGACAGAGAGGGACTCTTTGGCAGAGAACGCTCCATCATAAAGGCTTCGCCTGAGACTGTTTATCTAAACGTTGCATAAAAATAGCTTAAAATCGTCGAGGCTGACTGGGCAGGTTAACAGGTTTAAAACCCCCGGAATATTGCAGAACCGGATTGCATTATTGTTTTGAAATTAATGAGGGGAGGGTGATGGCAATATTCCCTCCCCTATAGGAAGGAAATATCTATTTTGCTTTCTCTACCGTATAATCAGCTTCTCCCCATGCTTTAATGCCGCCGGGATATCTGTAAACGTTCTTATAGCCCATTTTGGTAGCCCACATAGCGCCGTTATGACTCCTGCCGCATTTTGTGAAACCACAGTAAATTACAATGAGCCGGTCTTTGTTTGACCCGAGCATTTCCTGAAAAGCAGCCTTTGTCTTATCATCGAGATTTGCAACCTCTTTTATCGGAAATTCAAACTGGACTGCGCCGGGAATATGCTCTTTTTTGTAACTGTCTTCATAAGGCATGGTATCAATGATGAGCATATCTTTCTTTGAATCTATCCAGCCCTTCAGTTCCTCAGTAGATACGATTTTGTAGCCACCCTTCATAACTTCTTTTGTAAGATTCACAGCGGTCTTTTCTGTTTCCAGTTCCTTACCTCCCCATGCAGCCATACCGTTATCGGCTATTGTTACAAGTAAAGCACAGCATAAACACAAAACCCATAGAAAATTCTTACTGCATTTCATAAAAATTCCTCCTTTTATTTTTTTATTATGAACGACCTGGATTTGTTTCATATTTGATACGCTTATATACGTAAAGATAGCATGCTGCCAATATCATGAAGAGATCACGGAACAATGCCTGTTTCAGACTATTGCGAGCGCTAATCTCATCAGTGCTGAAACAACCGCAATCTATATCCATATCATTGAAGATTCCGTACCCCAGGACCATGACAAAAAATACGAGAAGGTTGAAGATAACCATAAGGCTGCCTCTGATATTCAGCACAAGGCCCAGGCCGGCAAGGAATTCTACGGCAGGCAATCCGATAGCAACAACAGGCAGCAGGCTATCGGGCACTATATCATATTGGGAAATAACCTTTGCAAAAGCCTTGGGGTCAATCAGCTTTATAAAGCCCGCATAGATAAAAATAGAACCTATTACAAACCTTATAGTGAGATCAAGCTTTGATGAAAGAAGAACTTTTTTTATGGTATTGAGCATATTTTTGTGCAAGATCATAATATCTTATCGTAACATGCTATCTCTCTTGAATTAATTATCTATTGAATCAAAACTATAAATCCAATAGTTAATTTAAATGTAAAGAAACGGTCGGATAGATTTTACCTATATTCAGATTCCATTGATTAATTGAAATTATATTTTGTAAGAATTATGATATAATTAATTATGAATAATAAGTGAAGGAGTGTATTATGTGTCTTGGGATACCGTCAAAGATTATCAGCATCGAAAATTTAAAGGCGACTATTGATGTTTATGGCGCACGGCGCGATATAAGCCTTATGCTTTTGGAAAATGAAGTCCAGGTCGGGGACTATGTTATAGTACACGCCGGGTTTGCGATTCAAAAGCTGCAGGAGGATGTCGCAAAGGAAACGCTTGGATATTTCAATCAATACCTCGAAGCGCTTGACGCTGAAGGATTCTCTCAGCAACCTGCAACAAAGACTAAGAAAAAAACGAAAAAAAGAGTTAACGCTTAAAAATATTCTTCTTAATATCTGTTTTTTTCAGATCTGCCAAAAGCTCTTTTCAAATATCCCTGTCTTGTAATGGATCATTTTTTTATGGTAATCTCCTTTACGATAATCATCCTGAAAAAGAAAAGGTTTATGCATGGTAAAGAATGACCGCTGGATAAAAGAAATGTCACGCAAGGGTATGATAAAACCCTTTAATAAAGATCAGATCAGAAAAGGTGTTATTTCATATGGCGTGAGCTCATACGGATATGATATGAGAATTGCCAATGAGTTCAAGATTTTTACGAGTGCAAATAACACTGTTATAGATCCAAAAAGTTTTGATACGAACAGTTTTGTTGATTTCAGAGGCGATGCCTGTTTTGTGCCCCCAAATTCCTTTGTGCTTGGAAGGTCTGTTGAATATTTCAGGATACCCAGAGATGTGCTTGTTATATGTCTCGGAAAATCTACATATGCACGATGCGGGATAGTGGTTAATGTAACACCGCTTGAACCTGAATGGGAAGGATATGTGACAATAGAAATATCAAATACAGGCCCATTGCCTGCCAAGATTTATTCAAACGAAGGAATAGCGCAATTAATTTTCATTCAGGGTTCAGAAGGTTGTGAAAAATCCTATGCTGATAAAAAGGGTAAATATCAGGCCCAGAAAAAAATTACTTTGGCCAGGATCAAGTGAATGTCATGTCAGTGAGCGACAGATTAATACTTGCCCTTGATGTTCATGAACATAATTATGCCTTGGAACTTGTCGATAAATTCAGCGATTACATTAATATATATAAAGTAGGACTTGAGCTTTTTAGTTCATGTGGACCTCAGATAGTTGAGGATATACACAGAAAAGGGAAGAAGGTTTTTCTTGATCTGAAATTTCATGATATTCCAAATACTGTTTCAAAAGCTGCAGTTGCTCTAACGAGACTTGGAGTGCATATGTTTAATGTACATGCTTCAGGCGGCCTTGAGATGATGAAAAAATGTAAAGACAGCATTGTTGAGGTATGTCTTAAAGAAAACATGGAAAGGCCAAAAATACTTGGGGTTACAGTCCTTACAAGCCTGTCGAGGGAGATTCTCAGAGATGAACTCGGTATCCAGTACGGACTCAGGACTCACGTCAGACATTTATCAGCGCTTGCCCTGAAAGCCGGCCTTGACGGCGTTGTCGCATCTGCCCGTGAAGTTGAAGTTATAAGAAATCATTGCGGAAAGGGATTCTTAATAGTAACCCCCGGCATCAGACCTTCATGGACTCCGCCCGATGACCAGAAGAGAACAATGACTCCTAAAGAGGCGATTAGGGAAGGGTCGGATTATCTTGTGCTGGGGCGTGCCGTAATGCAGCAGCCTGACCCATTAAAGGCTATCGAGTTAATATCGCTTGAAATGCTTTCAGCCTGATATAAGAAAACAATCACAGCATACCGAGCAAATTGAGTTTTCCGTCCAGTATTTTGAGTCCTGCCAAGGTTGCAGGCGCATCTGTTTTATTCTTGACCCACATAACCTGAGCTTTGATAAGGGTGTTCTTTACTGCAAAGTTAAAAGTATCACCAACAGGCAGTAATGCATTTTCAAATATCTGTAACCGAATGCCTTTTTGAGAAAAATCTGCTGTACTTGCGTTCAATGCTCTTTTTCCATAAGTTAACGCGACAGGCAGTTCCTTTTTTATACGAACTCCGTCCCTTTTTTCAACCCCATATCTTCCGCTGAATATAATCCCGCAGTAAGGACATGGCCTGAAATCATTAACTGCAGCGCTGTATGAATCCCTTTTGCAGGCAGGACAATCAAGTCTTAATATCACGGTTCCTCCTCATATAGATTATTGATTACTGAGATTATCATAAAATAGAAATAATTGGTATCAGTAAAAATACATATTTCTGTAGTATTTTTCCTACAGAAATTGCCTGAAAAATAAAGGAAAAAATGATGGTTTGCCAATTATGCTATAGTATCTTTTATTGCTGAATTTGTATTGGCATTAACCTTAATAAATGATCATAACACCTTCTAAAAAGACTTTTTTGGAACTCGTGCGGTATGGAAATATTCCTCCTTTGCATGCAGAAATATCGTATTTGCCTCCATGCCCGATATTTGAATCTATAGTTTCAGCAAACAGCTTTCTTCTTGAAAGCGTTAAAGGCCCGGAAGAAATTGCACGCTATTCTTTCCTGGGGTTTGATCCCTGTGTCATATTTAAGACGAAAAACAGTTTTGTTGAAATAAGATCATCAGATGTAAGAAATATGTTTACTGAGAGTCCATTGTCTATAATCAAGGACCTTCTGAATACGTATAAGCAGATTTCCTGCGAATATCTGCCTCCTTTTCAGGGCGGTATGGTAGGGATCTTCAGTTATGATTTTGTACATTATCTCGAACGGTTGCCAAAGACCACCCTTGATGATCTTCTTCTGCCGGATGCACATTTTCTGATGATAGATAAAGTAATATCGTTTGACCATTTGCTGAAAAAATGCTGGATTTTAGTATGTCCGGGACTAAGATATTATATTCAAGGCATATCATCAAACAGACAGATAGATTGGTCAGTAATGTATGATGAAGCAGAAGAGGAGATCAGGAGTGCAAAAAAGACTATTACAGGCTGCACGTTTCAGGCTGCCGGTAAAATATCAGAGCTCAGAACTTCAGGATACGATCAAAAAATAGATATTATCTATGAAATGAAAAAACATGAATACATGGATATTGTTAAGAGGGCAAAAAAATATATAGCAGCAGGAGATATTTTTCAGGCTAACCTTTCTCAAAGGGTATCCGGCCATATAAAAGGCAAAAGGCCCTGGGACTTATATAAGATGCTGAGGTCTATCAATCCTTCGCCTTTTGCAGCTTTTATTGATTTTGGCGATTACCAGATAGTCAGTTCTTCTCCTGAAAGGCTCATAAGGGTTCAAGGAAAAAGAGTTGATACAAGGCCGATTGCCGGTACAAGGCCGAGAGGAAAAGATCATATAGAAGACGAACTCATGCGAGCCGAACTTCTGTTAAATGAGAAGGAGAGGGCAGAACATATCATGCTGATAGATCTGGAGAGAAATGACCTTGGAAGGGTTTCAGAGTATGGCTCTGTGAGAGTTGACGAAATGATGACTACAGAAGATTACTCACATGTCATGCATATTGTATCTAATGTAGAAGGAAATCTTGCAAAAGGCAGAGACTGTTTTGATGCTGTTCAGGCAGCATTCCCCGGAGGCACTATAACAGGAGTCCCAAAAGTGAGGTGTATGGAAATTATCGATGAACTCGAACCAATAAGGCGTGGTCCGTACACCGGTTCAATAGGCTATCTGGGTTTTTCAGGCAATGCTGATCTGAATATAGTGATCAGGACGTTTGTAATAAAGGACAACATGGCCTATGTTCAGGCAGGCGCCGGAATTGTCGCTGATTCAGACCCTGAAAAGGAATATTTCGAGACACTGAAAAAGGCAGAGGCACTAATAAAAACCCTGGAGAGGGTCTAACCTAAAAAATGCAATTAACCACAGAGTACACAGAGGAATGTAATTATTAAGTAAAAAAAACAGATTTTAGGCTCTTTCTCTGTGAACTTTTTCAAGCAGAAAAGGAAGTTTTAAATTTATTATATTTATTTCTGTGACCTCTGTGGTTTTTTAAATGCAGTTTCCGGATTAAACAGATTATGAAAACCGGAACCAGCTTTTCTTTGTTTCCAGATTATCGAAAGTTTTTAACATCTCCCTTAGCAGACCGGTCATTTCTTTTTGTTCTTTCCTTGCATCCTTGAAATCAGAGTGAATGCCTGAGGCTGTATTCTGTAATTCTTTCAGCGCCTGTGTCATTTCTATTAAGCTATTTATTAGTTTGTCGAGCTTCTCAGCAGGAATTGCCGGTATCTCCCTTATCTCTTTTATAATAACCTCTTTGGGGAAAGCAATATCTTCCCTGAGAACCGGCGGTGCAGGTTCTTCTATCGCTTCCGGAATATCATAAGTTGCTTGTGCTATCTTGTCCTGGGGATCATAACGTGACGATTCAAAAACCGGAATGTCTGCAACATGCTCAACAGGTGGCGTTTTACCTGGGATCAGTTTTTCTTCTAATATATCCGGGGTAGCAATTTGCTTGGGTTCTGCAACAGGTTGTATCTCGATCTTATGCTTTGCCTTTATCCCCTGAATAACAAGTTTGGTTATCTGCTGAAAGGTCTCTTCCACACCTGTTCCATCTATGGCAATCGCTGTTTTGTACTCATATTTATTATTTTCATTCAGGTCTTTATTCAATTCATCGATGGAAAGAATATTATTCAGATCCCTTTTATTGAATTGCAATAAGACAGGTATATCGTCGGGGTTGATGTTATTGGCGATCAGATTTTCCCACATATTTTTAAGGCTTTCCCTGTTCTGTTCTCTCATCTCCTGCTGTGAGTCTGCCACAAAAACTACAGCGTCTGCCCCTTTCAGAACGAGTTTTCGCGTTGCGTTATATCTTACCTGTCCAGGCACGGTATAGAGTTGAAACCGTATCGAAAAATCGCTGATCTTTCCCAGCTCTATAGGCAGGAAATCAAAAAATAGCGTGCGGTCAGCTTCTGTTGCAAGAGATAAGAGTTTTCCTCTCTTGCTGGAATCAAAGATTGAATGCAGATACTGAAGATTAGTCGTCTTGCCGCTCAGTCCTGGTCCGTAATAGACGATCTTGATGGTGATTTCCTTTGTTGCGTAGTTAAATAGCGCCATGGATTATACTATAGCATATACGGCATTTCGAGTCTGATTCTTTACCCTGTACATCGCATCATCAGCAAGCCTTATAAGATCGTCTTTGGATGACGCGCTTTCAGGATATGAGGCAACCCCGAAGCTTGCAGTTAATTTTAGTGCATACCCTTCTTTTTTAAGGAAGGTATTCTGTTCAATTGATTTTCTCATCCTTTCAGCAATCTTAGTAGCTGCTTTTGGGGGTGTCTGAGGCAGCACAATCACAAATTCATCCCCACCATATCTGGCAACGATATCAACTGTCCTGAGACTTTTTAAAAGAAGCTGTCCCATTTCTACCAGCACTTTGCTTCCAATCAGATGACCAAATCCGTCGTTTATACGTTTAAAGTAATCAACATCCATAAAAATGAGTGAAACTGAAGTATTGTATCTGCTTGATCTCTGAATCTCAATCTCGATAGTTCTGTTCAGATATCTTGTATTGAAGAGTTTTGTAAGGTCATCTGTTATAGCGAGTTCCGTCATCTTCTGATAAAGCGATGTTCTTTCTATGGCGATTGCTGTGAGGTCAACAAGCCTCATTAGAAGATCAAGGTCTTCTTTCCTGAAAGGCTCTCCTGTTGTTTTATTTACCAGTTCAAGCACACCTATTACTTCTTCATTAATTCTAACAGGTATGCACATGAGAGATTTTGTTTTGAAATGAATGGCATTGTCTATCTTCCCTAAAAAGCGTTCATCTTTTGAAACATCCGGCACAACAACCGGAATGCCTTCACGTGCAACCCATCCGGCAATGCCTTCACCCATCTTTAGCCTGATTTTCTGTATTTCTTTTGTCTTTTTTGCGCCGGTTTTTTCAAAAACCAGGTCACCTGTTTCCTGGTCTACCAGGAGGACTGACCAGGTCTCAGCTTTCGTCATCACTTTCATTTTCCCCATGATTTTTGTAAGTATATCACTCAGCTCTGATGAAGAAGTAAGAGTCCTGCTCACCTCTTCAAAGAAGTTCAGTTCGTTCTTTGCAAGAGACAGGTCGTATTTCAATCTGTTATTTTCAGAAAATATCTTATTTTCTCTGACTAATCTTTTTACAAAATATAACAGCTCCTTACTATTTGGCGCAAAAAGGGGATAAGCCAGAGATTCTTTCATCCATGGTGTAAATCCCCTGAAAGTGTGAGTATCTGAGATGATCATCTTTGGAATGTTTTTTGATATCTTCAGGAACTCTTTAAAAAGGGTGGAAGTATTGAGTCTCTTGTCCACCAGGATAATATCTGTCTTGTCATGGAGCACCGGGAAAGCCTTTTCAAAAGAATCGAATTTACTGACGCTGTATCCGGATGAAGTTAGCGCATCTTCGCAATCAGCGCCAACTGCATTGCTGCCTATTAAAGTTACTTTAAGCATTTATGCCACAACATTTTTTGTATTTTTTCCCGCTCCCGCAAGGACATGGGTCATTCCTGCCGATTTTTCTTCCGTGTCTTGCCGTATGCGCAGAAGAATCCGCGCCCCTGTTGTAATTTAATTTCATCTGTCTTACAGGTTCTTTTATAACAGCCTCCTGTTTTTGTACCTGAATTTTATAGAGTCTGCCAATGATCTCTGTAGATAGCCTCGACGTCATGTCTGCGAATACATCAAATGCCTCTTTCTTGTATTCAACCAGTGGATCTTTCTGGCCATAACCCCTGAGCCCAATGCCTTCCTTAAGATGATCCATCCCAAGCAAATGATCTTTCCATTGCGTGTCAATAACCTGGAGCATAACAACTTTTTCAAGATATCTCATTACTTCGCTTCCAATTTCTGCTTCCTTGGTTTCGTATGCCCCTTTCATCACTGAAAGCAGGGTCTCCCTTAAAGCGTCCAGATTCATGGGGCTGATGTCCGGCGCAAGAGAAAATACTCCGTATAAAGCATCTCTGAGTCCTTTTATGTCCCAATCGTCAAAATGTTTTTCTTCAGGACAGTATATGGACAGCAGTTCATCAATTACATCTTCGAGCATGTCCATTATGCGATCTGTGAGATTCTGACCCTTCAGTATCTCTTTCCTGAAAGAGTATATCTCTGAGCGCTGTTTATTCATTACGTCATCATATTCAAGGAGGTGTTTTCTTATATCAAAGTGATGGGTTTCAACGCGTTTCTGTGCGTTTTCGATCGCCTTTGAGACCATTTTGTTTTCTATCGGCATTTCTTCATCCATGCCGAGTTTGTCCATAAGCCCCGAAATCCTGTCTGAACCGAAGATTCTCATTAGATCATCTTCGAGTGAAAGATAAAACCTTGATGAGCCCGGGTCGCCCTGTCTTCCTGAACGTCCCCTTAACTGGTTATCAATACGTCTCGCCTCATGTCTTTCTGTGCCGAGTATATGAAGACCACCGGCAGATAGAACCTTTTCCCTGTCGGTTCTGCAAATATCTTCAGCTTTTGCAAAAGTTGTTTTCCATTCTTCATCTGTATAATCTTTTTTGTCTTTTAAAATATCTCTTGCAAGGCCTTCCGGATTACCGCCAAGCACTATGTCTGTTCCTCTGCCTGCCATGTTTGTGGCTATTGTAACAGCCTTGCTTCTGCCTGCCTGGGCTATAATCTCAGCTTCCCTTTCGTGGTATTTTGCGTTCAGGACTGCGTGCGGTATCCCTTTTTTCTTTAAGAGGTGACTCAATAGTTCTGATTTCTCAATCGAAATTGTACCAACAAGCACAGGTTGTCCCTTATCATATGATTCTTCTATTTCTTTTAATGCTGAAATAAATTTCCCTTTTTCCGACTTGTAAATCATATCAGGATGATCAATACGAATCATTGGTTTATTTGTTGGAACAACTACTACTTCAAGGTTATATATCTTTGCAAATTCCTCAGCTTCTGTATCAGCTGTTCCGGTCATGCCTGCAAGCTTTTTGTACATCCTGAAATAATTCTGAAATGTTATTGTAGCGAGCGTCTGATTTTCGCTCTCTATCTTAACACCTTCCTTAGCTTCCACTGCCTGATGGAGTCCGTCCGACCAGCGTCTGCCGGGCATAAGCCTTCCGGTAAATTCATCTACGATAATTACTTCACCGTCCTTAACAACATAATCAACGTCCCTTTTGAAAAGTGTATGCGCCTTTAATGCCTGGAGCACATGGTGAACGAGCTCAATGTTTGCAGGATCGTAGAGATTGCCTGTGCCGAGAAGTCTTTCTACCTTAATATTGCCATCTTCAGTGAGGATGGCTGTCTTTGCCTTTTCATCAATAGTGTAGTCGGTATCTTTCTGCAGCCTTGGAATAATTTTGTCTATTTTATAATATTTGTCCGTAGATTCTTCCGATGGGCCCGAAATAATCAAAGGTGTTCTTGCCTCATCGACCAGGATACTGTCGACCTCATCAACTATGGCATAATGCAGTTCCCTCTGAGAGTAGTCAGATATATCATATTTCATATTATCCCTGAGGTAATCGAAACCAAATTCATTGTTCGTGCCGTATGTTATGTCTGCTGAATAGGCCTCCTGGCGCGAACATGGTCTGAGAAAATCCAATCTTTTATCGTTAGACAAATACGTCGGATCATAAAAGAAAGAGATATCGTGCTGTATAACACCCACAGAAAGACCAAGAAAATGATAAATAGGACCCATCCACTGGCTATCCCTCTTTGCAAGATAATCATTTACGGTGACTATATGGACGCCTTTCCCTTCAATTGCATTGAGATAGACCGGAAGAGTGGCAACAAGGGTTTTCCCTTCGCCTGTCTTCATCTCTGCGATCCTGCCTTCATGGAGTGCAATCCCGCCGAGTATCTGCATATCAAAGTGCCTCATGTTCATTTTTCGCTTAGACACTTCACGCACTAATGCAAACGCTTCAGGGAGTAAGTCATCAACGGTTTCACCACCTTCAAGTCTTCTTTTGAATTCTTCTGTCTTTTCCTGAAGCTGGGAATCCGAAAGGCCTGCTATGCTGGATTCAAGCGAGTTAACCTTTTCCATAGTTGGCCATAATCTTTTGAGTTCACGCTCATTCTTTGTGCCAAAAACCCTGCTAAGTAATGTTCCAATCATAGTTTATATAATAAATTAAGGGGGTTATTATTTCAAGAATTCAGAAAGAATAAAAATAGTCAGAAGGCGGTTGGACATATCTAATATGACTGTCAATTATATTTTTTTATCATATCTCAGGAATGAGCCTTGCCAGAAAAAGAAAATACATGTTACATTGTGTTTATGAAAAAGACTGTATTTATATACACCTTTGGATGCCAGATGAATGTCCATGACACTGAAAAAATGTTTGGGATTCTGAAAAAAGGAGACTATTGCAAGACTGATAACCCAAAGAAGGCTGACCTGATTATATTTAATACTTGCAGTATCAGGCAAAAAGCTGAACAGAAATTTTACAGTGAACTCGGCAGGATCAAATCGTACAAAAAAAACAGGCCTGATCTTAAAATAGCTGTTGCAGGATGCATTGCGCAGCAGGAAGGGAAAAGAATATTTAAAAAGGCGCCCTATGTGGATTTTGTATTCGGTCCTCAAAATATTTATAAGCTTAGAGACTTTATATCAAGTTCAAATGGACCTGTTGCTGTGAGTGATAATCCCGATTTAGCCTTAATCGACCTTCCGGTTCAGAGAGAAACCGGTGTTAAGGCATGGGTTACTATTATGTACGGATGCAATAATTTCTGCAGTTACTGTGTAGTCCCCTATACAAGAGGCAGTGAAAAATCCAGACCAAGTGAACATATCTATGCAGAAGTATCGGAAATTGCTGAAAAGGGGTATAAGGAAATTACCCTGCTTGGCCAGAATGTTAATTCTTATCAGAGCGATGTAAATTTTCCCGGACTTTTAAAAAAGCTGAACAGAGTAGGGGGGATAGAGAGAATAAGATTTGTGACCTCTCATCCCAAAGACCTTTCCCTTGATCTTGCAGATGCAATTGCAGAATTGCCTAAGGTATGCGAACATATTCATCTTCCTTTACAATCCGGTTCAGACAATGTCCTGAAACTCATGAACAGGGTATATTCATATGATATATACAGAAATAAAGTTGTATTACTGAGGGAAAAAGTTCCTGGCATAACAATAACTTCTGACATAATAGCAGGCTTTCCCGGTGAAACAGAAGAGGATCATATCAGAACAATAGAGGCAATGAAGGAAATGGAATTTGACGGCATATTTGCATTCAAGTTTTCTTCAAGACCGCGTACAGCAGCTGCCAGGATTGAAGGCCATCTCCCGGAGAATATTAAATCTGAGCGTCTCGCTGAAATATTAAGCCTGCAGGACGAGATAACATTACGAAAAAATCTGCTTTTTGAGAATACACGCCAGGAGATACTTATTGAAGGCATAAGCGATACAGATAAAGGCAGACTTGCCGGTAGGACAAGGACAAATAAAATTGTAACAATTCCTGAAAAAGATATAATAAAGGGATCAATCATAAAAGTCGAAATAAAAAAGGCCAGAAAACATTCTCTTGAAGGAATGCCTCTAAAATAATAATGAAAGTCTCTATCCTGACACTTGGATGCAAAGTTAACCAGGCAGAAAGTTCATTTATAGAAAGCAACCTCATTAATCTCGGATTTTCTATAGTAAACTTATCAGAGGAACCAAATTACTGTATTGTAAATACCTGCACAGTAACATCAAAGAGTGATTACCAATCAAGACAGCTTATAAGAAGGGCTGTTAGGTCAGGCGCAAAGGTAATAGCAACGGGCTGTTATTCCCAGTTGAATCCTGATGAAATAAAAAAGATTGACCGGACAATAGAAATTATACAGCATAGTGATAAATACAGTATTATCAAGTTATTAACCGGCCATAATGCAAGCGCTAATTTAAGTTATTCAAGCAGGTCCAGGCCATACGTTAAAGTTCAGGATGGATGCAATGGTTCATGTTCATACTGTATTGTCCCAAAAGTGAGAGGAAAATCACATAGTATGACTATTTCTGATATAGTAGAAAAAGTTGCTGAGTTCTCGCTGAACGGCTACAAAGAGGTTATCCTTACAGGAATTCATCTTGGATCATATGGTTATGATTTAAAACATAAATTAAAACTTTCAAATCTGCTTATAACCCTCTTAGAAAAAACAACTATTGAAAGGATAAGACTCAGTTCAATCGAAGCAAACGAGGTAGATAATGACCTAATTGCATTATTTAAGGAAAAACGAATATGTTGTCATGTACATATCCCTCTTCAAAGCGGTGATGATGGAATCCTGAAAATCATGAATAGAATGTATAAGGCAAAGGATTTCCATCATATAATAGAGAAAATTCTAAAAAATGTCCCAGGTATTGCCATTGGAACTGATGTTATAGTTGGATTTCCGGGTGAAGGGGAGAAAGAATTCTCAAATACCAGGCATCTGCTTGATATGTTACCGATAACATATATGCATATATTCCCTTTTTCAGCGAGACCAAATACATTAGCTTCCAAAATGGGCAACCAGATTCATTCTATGATAAAGAAAAAGAGATTTAACGAGCTGAACATACTTAACATAAAGAAAAAGAAAGCCTATATGAATCTGCAGGAAGGTAAAACCCTTGGTGTCATTATTGAAGGACATGGTCCGGAAAACACATCTATCGGTACATCGGGCAATTACCTGAGGGTGAGGGTTCTTTCAGACATTCATCCAGTTAAATCCCTTGTGCGAGTAAGGATTACTGACATAGATAAAAATATGGTGCAGGGGATTCCTATAGAGAACCTATAACATATTATAAAAATAGAATATTTTCTGTGCCTAAAACCTAATCAAAGTTGCTTGATCCTATAATTTTCAAGGAAAGACACTCTTTTTAAACAGAAATAATAACATGTTATAAACAATGCCTGTTAATACATAGTGTCTGATAAGATATATTATGTTAAATTATAATAATGCATTTATATATTTAATGGCGTGTTTTTTTGTTCGTATTCTTTTTCCAAATTGAGCTTTTTTTAGTTCGTAAATCATTCGCCCTATTTCAGGGCCTGATTCTATACCTAAAATATCAATAACCTCTCTTGAATTCATCAATCCTGCCCTCCAAATCAATTTAAATCGCTTGTAATCATTAAGGAGGTCCAACCTGTCTGTCAGAATCAGAACGTCTGTTATCGCTTCTTTGCAACACATGAAGAGATCAAATAATTCTCCTTGCAGAATATCTCTGTTTCCAATTAAATGTATTCCCTTGTGAGCCAGTATTATCCTCTTTTGTACGATATTGCTTAATCGTAGCTGTTTTATACTTATATTTGAAACGGTTTTATTCCCTTTCAGCAGAAGCTCAAGGCATAATAATCCTTTGTATGTAAGGTTTTGAGAAAATATCCTGTTAAGGATAACTTTAATTTTTAAAGGAAGAACCTTAAGTATTCCCTTTTCGAGCTTAGAAACTTCTCTAATATTATGCTCTAACTGGCTTGATTGAATAGATAAAATTGAAGATAGAACACCATCGTGAAATGCTATTTTTAAATACTTTGAAGCCTTCTCAGAGTTTAACAAATGACTAAATTCTAAAGTGATTCTTTCAGGTGAGACTTTAATTATATTATTTTGCAGTGTTTTTATATAGTTATGAGTACTGGTATCTATCGAACCATTGAACTGAGCTGCAAAGCGATATGCCCTTAAAATTCTTAGTGGATCAGCAATAAGATTGTCTTTCGAGATACAACGAATTATTTTCCTTGTTATGTCTGCTGCACCATTGTATATATCTATCATTCCTTCTTCAGGTGACCACGCTATTGCGTTTATGGTAAAGTCTCTTTTTGACAAATCTTCTGTTAAAGATCCCTGGGGTTCTGAAAAATCGAATGTTAAACCTTCTCTGAAACCAAGTCTTATAAATCCTTCTCTTTTGAATTCAATTATAGTGCCACCAAAAATATCTCTTATTTCATTAACGAATGTTTTCAGGTCTCTATCTACGATATAATCCCGGTCTGATGAACGTAATCCCATTAATGCATCTCTGATATATCCACCGACAAGGTAAACTCCTATCGCCCTTCCCTTCTTAAATATGATGGAATTGTACCTGTCTTTTAGAAGCTTTTTATTAACTTGCTGGTCTGTAATCATTATTTAATAAATAATATCACATCAATCAGATGCTTGATATCAATGATTGTATCAAGTTTGGTTTAAAATGTGGTTATGCTCAGATAATAGTGGTTGTTCTAAAGCAATAGTATGGGGTCAATGAGTATGGGGTCAAGGGGTCAGGTCTTTCTATATCAGTTCCTGGTTTCATATATGTTTACGGCTCTACTGACCGTGGTGTAGTGAAGCCCGAGATAATCGGCAATCTCTTTCAATGTGTACCCAAACCTCACGTGCGCACGGTGCATTAATTCTTTCTCCCTGCGTTGATCCTGACCCTCAAATATCGCCTTCATTCCCGGACGTCCAATATATCTTTGCCGCCGCGGGATTTCTCTTATCAGTTCCTTATCTGAAAGTAATTCCTTAAACTTACCCACAAACCCTTCGTCCCCCAACAGAATTTGCCCCTTGAGGCTTTTCCATGGAGAATCTTCTTTCAACCCAGCCAGGACAAATTCCTTATAGCTTCGCGTTGCCCTCTTTTTGTCCGAACCAAACTGTCCGAGTATCCAATCGACTGTAAGACAGGGGACTGCCCTAAGCATGCCAGCTGTTGCCCGATAGCTGCTCCATTTCCAATCCCCGGGGCTTTCCACTGACTTGGCCCGCACCGGATTCAAAACAACATACCGGCAGAGTTCCAGCAGATACTCTTCCTTTTCCACCAGTATCGCCTTGAATCGCCCCTGGAAGATATGGCCAACCTTCCTGTGACGCCTGTTATACGTCTGCGTGTATACACCATTAAGTTGCCTCATCCCGTGAGACAGGTTTCCATCGGGCGTTTCAATCAGAAGATGATAATGATTGTCCATCAGGCAATAGGCATGGCAGAGCCAGTTATATTTCTTGACAACAGAGCAAAGGACATCAAGAAAGCCAGCCCTGTCCGTATCGTCTTTATATATCCTCTTTCGGGCGTTCCCTCTGCTTGTTATATGATAGACCGCTCCCGGATATTCTATCCTCAATGGCCGTGCCATGCCCTCAATCATAACAGATCATATGTTATATTACAAGACCTGACCCCTTGAACTTGTACAAAACGGCACGCGGATACTTAGCGCCAACCTGCAAAGGGAGTTCTGGAAGGTTATAGAAAAAGCGAAGATGACAAACTTCCGTTTCCATGATCTCAGACATACCTTTGCGACCAGGTTAGTGCAGTCCGGGGTTGACCTTTATTCAGTCGCAAAGCTTTTAGGACATAAGGACATCAAAATCACCCAGAGATACGCCCACCACCACATCGACAGCCTGAGACAATCTGTAAGAGTTCTGGACAGTTTTTTTGCCAAAAAAGAGGCTGAAACCGGAGTCATGAATGAGAAAATTCTTACAGTTTTCTGACAGTCGATGTTATACTATCCCGTAAGTCCTTGATTTGCGGGCGTAACTCAGTGGTAGAGTGTCAGCTTCCCAAGCTGAAGGTCGCGGGTTCGAATCCCGTCGCCCGCTCCATTTTTCCTATAAAAATCAATAAGTTATACCATATTTTGAGAATCGGCTATTATCAAGGCTTTACAAGCATCAATTGTTTTTTTCTATTTTATTTCAATAGGTTAGCAAACTGTCACCAGACCGTACAATGCCTTGTACAACCGCTGTGCATGGGCGAAGAAGTCTATTACATAAGGAATGACTATAAACCCATGCCTCACATAGGACAAAATAGTGCGCCCTATTCTTCTCAACCATCAAGAAAGAACCTCAGTTTGAAAAGCTGCCACCGGATTCCATCGGGAAAAATCCGAATACTTCATCGACATCACTTTGAGTCCGAACTCTTCAGAGATAAGTCCTTCATCCAATTCACACCGTCGCTTTATTGCCATAGCATTAAGTTTCTATTGGGAAAAAATACTCTCTCCTCCAGTCGTGTGCAATATTCGTCTCCACTAACCCTACTGCAAACAGCAGGGGATACGTTCGCTGCCCGTTTCAGGCACCTGAACTCGCTGCGGGATTTCACCCATAACGAGTATGCCCCCCTCTGGAGCATGTTCTTCGGACGCGGCTTCTTATCATGAAAAAAACAGTTCACCTTTTTTCATGATGAGCTTCGATTTTCCATGGGCCAGGAGCGATCCACCGGGTTGGGACTGTTGCTCCGGCGGAGAGAGCAGCAACTATTGGACCGAGGAAACTACTCACTCCTGTAACGATATCCGCAAATGATGAGGGAATGCGATCTTGTTTCAGCTTCTTTATAAATGCTTTCCACTGATTCTGTTTAGCATCAATGAATTCTTCTGAAAAAGCCACGACTTCATTCGGCAGCGCGGTGCCGCGATGTTCAAAGGTAAGCCTGATTGCTTCAGCAAGCTTTATTCCGTCGAAATCAAACTGCCTCGATAGCAGCCAGATGTCATAGAAGTCCTTCATTCGGCTATTCAGCTCACGCAGTTTCACCATGGCCTCGAACATTTCGGCTATAGTGCTTTCGCGGCTGTAACATAAGAGCCGTGGGGCCGGCAAATCGAGGATTGTCGGCAAATCGGACTCTTCCGGTCCCGGGAAAACAATGTCTCCGAATCCGATGTCAACCTGCATGTTGACTCTGGCGGAACCAAGTGTGCCCCGGAATCGAATCCGTATGCCCTCATAGTCGGCATCTTCTGTAATTTTCTCAGCCTGAACGGAGTCCGGATCGAAGGTCAGCCCGTCCGTGTCTACCTTTACAGAAATGATATCGCGAATCTGTGCCACAATACCGGCTGCCTCATTGCTCGTTCTGCCCAGCATATCGATGTCTACGGTGGAGCGGAATTCAGGTGAGCGCCATGCTCTCAGCATCAAAGCGCCCTTGAGGATGAACCGCCCGGCGTGAGTCGATTTGGACAGTCGATAGAGAAACCGCTCCATGGCATAATATTGAAGCAATTCGCTGAACGGCCGCTGATCTTTCCTGGCGCGGTTGAGGAGGCGTTGACGAACAGATGCGGCAATATTCCCGCGTGATTTCTCGTTCATACTGTGGCCTCCAGATAAGGCCTCATCACTTTTTCGACACGGCAGATTCCGGCATACTTGAGCAGTCCCTCAAGATTGAATTTCCTGCGCTCCTTATAGAGCTTAAGCGCTTCCAGAACCACGTCCATCCCTATCTTGTTGCGGAACTTGAAGCAGTCCGCCAGTGTTTTCTCCGGACTGTATATCCTGACGGTTACTCCGTCTATGCGATGTTCTTCTATCCCGGCCTCGAAGCTTTCAGGCGCAAACTTATGTACGGCAACAGGCGGATAATGGATTCGAGGAATCCGGAAGTTCTGGGGAATGGCGATTGAGACCTCG